>JAXJWW010000081.1:0-38340 GCA_036307825.1 Treponemataceae bacterium
GATGTATTTTTAGGGATTATTTATCATGAAATTATTAAACGTCTTTTTACAATGATAAAAAATTCGACTCAATATTATGAATATTCAGAAAATAAAATCAGTCAAAAATATGTTGATTTTATTTTTGAAAACACAAAAGATGTTGTTCAGAATTTTCCTGAATCAACAAATTCAAAACAACCAATTAGTACTCTTACAAAACAAATTATTTTATCTCAAGAAAAAATAATTTATCAAAATTTAATAAAATTCTTACAAGAATTTTTAAATTACTTTAATGGTTACATGATAAAATCAATTGAAGAAGAATTTGTAATGAACGGAGAAACTTCAGAATATTATCTTGAAGGAATTATAGACTGTATTCTTATAAGTCCAGATGATAAAATCACAATTGTCGATTTTAAAACTTATAACTTTCCAGATAAAAAAACAGATTTACAAATTCCTCTTTATGTAAAACTTTACGAAAATTATTTATCGGAACAAGGAATAAAATCACAAGTTGAACAAGCATGTTTTTTTAGCATTATTCAAGCAAAGCCTTCTATAACTTTAGGAATTTTAACAAACAATACTACTGGCAAAAAAAATCCATACAAAAAAATCGATAGATATTTAAGAAATGAAATCGATTGTACAGATGGCGAAAATTCTTACGAAGAAATTTTAACAAACCTTGATGAAAAAATTAAATTTTTTGTTGAAAGTGTTTTAACAGGAAAAAACTTTTTAATCTCGGATGAAGTTACAAATAAAATTTTATTTTGTAGTTTCGAAAATCTTTTAGAAGAAAAAATTGAATTTGATTTTTAGGAAAATAAAATATGGCACAATTAAATAAAGAACAAAAAAAAGCAGTTTTACAAATGGACAATGCAGTTGTTGCAGCAGGAGCAGGCTCTGGAAAAACTTTTGTACTTGCACAAAGATATGCACATTTAATTTTAGAAAAAGGTTTTACAGTTGACCAAATCTTAACTTTAACTTTTACAAACAAAGCCGCTGCGGAAATGTATCAGAGAATTTACAAAACTCTTTTTGAATTTTCTAAAAAAAATCCCGATAACAAAAGAGCAAAATTAGCTGTGCAAAATTTTTCTGAAGCAAGAATTCAAACTTTAGATTCATATTGTTCTTCAATTATAAAACTTGCTTCTCGTCATTACGGAATTCGTCCAGACTTTTCTGTTGATGATGAACTTTGTGTAAATTACGCATACAAACAAGCAATTCCTTTTTTGTTAAACAACAGAAATAACCCAGCAATTCTTGAACTAATAAACAATTCTTCTATAGAAGATATCGCAGAAAATCTTTTTGCTAAAACAATTACACAACATTCAAATCTTGCAAACCCAATAAACTTTGATGACCTTTTAGAAAAGCAAACTGAAATTGCACAAACTGAATGGAATAAAATCACAGATGTAATTGATTTAATTATAAATACAATTTGTGAATTAACAAATTCATTTGATGGTAAACCACAAAAAATAATTTTAACTCTAAAACAAATAATTGAAAATAATTCACTTCCAACTTGTCCTAATTTTAATTCCTTAATTGAATTTTATAAAAACAATTCTGAAATTGCCCCTATCAATAATGAATTTAAAAATTATCTTGACTCAATAAATTTATTTAACCAAATAAGTTTACAAGGAAGAACTACAAATGAAACTGTACAAGAAATAAAAAATAATATTAAAGAATTAAAAAATCAATTTTCATTACTTTGTTCAATTTCATCTTTTATTGCAAACTACAAAATTTCACAAATTATTTATCCGCTATTAGATGAATTTCAAAATCAAATAAATGAATATAAACGCACTTCTGGAATTTTAACTTTCCAAGATATTTCACATTTAGCAGTTGATGTATTAATCAATCATCCTGAAATTAGAAACATTGAAAAATCAAGTTTCAAAGCAATTATGATTGATGAATTCCAAGACGACAATCAGTTACAACGAGATTTACTTTTCTTACTTGCAGAAAAATATGAACGAAACGAAAAATCAATTCCTAATCCAGAAGAACTTTGCCCAGATAAATTATTTTTTGTAGGAGATGAAAAACAATCTATCTATAAATTCCGTGGAGCAGATGTTTCTGTTTTTAGAAAATTAAAAACTGAACTTGCAAATAATTCTAACTTAAGTTTAATTACAAACTATCGTTCACATCCCGCTTTGATTGCTGGTTTCAATTCTCTATTCGGCGGATATAAATATCCAGACAATGTTAAAGAACTAGAAAAACCAACAGAAAGATATTTACACAAATCCTCTTTATTTTTAAATGACGAACAAATTACTGACAACAAAAAAGTTCCAGACTTTGAAGCAACTTACGATTGGGTAAAACCAAATTTAACTGACAAAGAAGGTAATCCATTAGAAATAACTCTTGAACCAAGAATTCACTTTGCAACATTTAATAACACATCTTCAGATGACGAAAACAAAGAAGATGAAAATGAATTTTCTGAAAATATAAAAGAAAATGATTTAGAAGATTTAAAGACTTCAGAAATTGAAGCAATATATGTTGCACAAAAAATCAAATCTCTTATTGATGAAAAAAAATACAAAAGTAAAGATTTTGCTATTTTATTTCGATCAACAACAAAACAATATTTGTATGAAAAACATCTTAGAAAACTTGGAATACAATACACAAGTGAATCTGTAGTTGGATTTTTTAACGAAAGTCCAATCAATAACATTTATTATTTGCTACGACTTTTAGTTTATCCAACTGACATGGTTGCTTATGAAAATTTTTTATTCTCACCTTTTGTAAACCTTACACAATCAGGTGTAAATATTTGTATGATTCATACTGCAGAAAAAAATAAATTACAAGGAAATAAAATTAGTCCAGAAGAAATTTTATTTTCAAATGAAATTGAAAATTTACTTTCTGAAAATGATTTACAAAATTATCAAAATGGAAAAATTTTATTTACAGAACTTTCTGAAAAAATAAAAACTCTTTCTTTAACAGAAATTATTTGCGAACTTTGGTACAATCTTGGAAACAGATACGAAACTCTTTGGTGCGATACAGTTTCTGTTTACAATGAAATGTACGATTATCTTTTTGAAATTGCAAATCAATCTGATGAAAATGGATTAGGACTTTCCGACTTTGTTGATAAACTTGAAACTTTAAAAGAAAATAACGAACGATTATCTGATATGGATATTCCATTAGAAAAACCAGACGCAGTTCGATTAATGACAATTCATAAAAGTAAAGGATTGGAATTTCCAGTTGTGTTTGTTTGTGGTTGTTCTTCTCCAGGAAGAAAAGAAACTTCAAGTGATATTATTTATTATAATGAAGAAAATGGAATTTCATTAAACACAAAATGCCCACATTGGTTTGCTCAAACAACACAAAACTTTTTTTACATTAAATCAAAAGATTTAAATACATTAAAACGAGAAGCAGAATTACGACGTGTTCTTTATGTTGCAATGACACGCGCAGAAAAAGAACTTTATTTAATTTCAAATTTTAATATTAATCCAACTGTACAAGAAAAAATTCTTGAAACTCAACAGAACGAAAATTTTGATTTTACAAAAAAAGATTTTTCACATGAAGAACTTTTAGAATTTTTTAGCCTAATAGCAACCACTAAAATTGAAGAGAAGAACAAAGAAACATTAACAAACCAATTAGCACAATCAAAATGTATTACAAACGATACATTTATGGGATTCATGCTTTATGCAATTTCAGAATGGAATAAAAATGGCGAAGGGGAATATCCAAACTGTCCATTTAAACTAGAATCCATAGACATTGAAATTCAAGAAGATGAAATTTTTGAAAAACAAAAATCAGTTGAACAATTGATTTGTGAAATAAAACCAGAATACGAAAATGCACAAATTATCGAAACTGAAACAACAGACATTAGTTATATATCACCTTCAACTTTGTCAACTCATAATGAACTTACAAAAGAAGAACGTGAAGAAAAAATTTCTCACACAAATCCAGAAATTGAAATTGATAAAATTATTCAAAGTTTTGAAAACAAAGAATTTAGTTACGACAAATTTGGAACAATCGCTCACGCTTTTGCTGAATCAATTTTTACAAAAGAAGAACCAAAAATTCCTTCATATTTAATTCAAATGCTTTCGGAAAAACAAAAAGAAAAAGTTTTTGAAGTTGCACAAAGTATGGCTCTAGGATTTTACGATTCAGAATTAGGAAGAATGGCACAAAATTCACCTTGGAGAAAAAACGAATACGACTTTAAACTTTTAATCAAAGAAAATTCTAAAATCGGAAATGCTGAATTTCAAAACAAAGAAATTATGAAAGGACAAATCGACTTAGTATTTCAAGATTCACAAGATAATAATAAATTTATCATTGTGGATTTTAAAACTGATACAGACGAGATTCCAGAAGTTCACTTTAATCAGTTAGAATCTTATAGACTTGCAGTATCAAAATTCAAAAACACAAGTCTATCAAATGTAAGATGTTTTATTTTTTATTTACGAAGTGGGAATTTTGTAGAAATTTAAAATTTACCTCTTGTGGAAGGATTTTTCTCGAACTACAAGAGGTTTTATTTTTTTACAGAGCTTTTTTATCAACAAGAACAGCCATTAAATCAGTAAGCACATCGATTGGCAAAGATTCTGCCTCATAATTGATAAAATCCATTAAGGCTTTCCAATCTTTTTTTGGTAAATCCATATTTGGTTCTAAAGAACCATCTAAGAATGATAAAACCGTCAAAAGCCACTCAATATGTTCATCAGTTGGTTCATTTTCAATGTCTGATGATTTATCAATATAATTTGAAATCCAATATTCTGAAATTGAATGAGGCAAATCCCCTAAATCTCTGTTCATTGAATCAAACATAGATGCTACAGCCAAACTAGCTCGTCTTCCATCATAAACAGGATTATCAGCTCTTTCTCTTTTCTTTATTTTTTGTACATCAGCATAAAATTTATCAATATTAGTCATATTCCCATTGTAATATATATCTAATTTTATTGCAAATAGTACTTTTTTAATGAAATTTTTTGCACTTTTTGTATATTTTGGAGAATTTTTGAACTTTTTCAAAATAATTTCAAAAAATGGATTTTTTTTATTGACTTTTGCCCTAACTACCCGTAAAATTGAATTATGAACTTACAAACTGTATTAACACCGGACACTGTTAACCTTCACTTAAAAGGTAAAACAAAAGAAGAGATTATCGACGAAATGCTAGAAATCTTAATTGCAGCTGGCAAAGTAACCGATAAAGCTGCGGCACGGGAATGTGTTCTTGACCGTGAAAGAAAAATGTCCACCGGTATGAAACATGGGATTGCAATTCCTCATGGTAAAACAGATACTGTTTCTGATTTGGTAGCTTGTATCGGTATTTCTGACAATCCAGTTAACTTTGATTCTCTGGACCAAGAACCTTGCCGTATTTTTATAATGACTTTGTCACCTGTAAACAAAACAGGTCCTCACCTTCAATTCTTAGCAGAAGTGAGCTTGTTGTTCAAAAGTGCTGAAAAAAGACAGCAAATTCTTGAAACAACAGACAAAGCAGAAGTTATCAAAATTCTTACAGAATAGAATTTTGTGGCTTTATTCTAACAACAAGACCACTAAAAGTGCTTTTTATAGCACACGGTGGTCTTATTTTTTTTTATAGGAAATTTTAATGCAAATATTCACTTCTAATGTAATCGAACAAAAGTTTGTTAATTCTGATAATTCTGAATTTTCTACAAAAACTACAATTTTAACTCAAAACGAAATTGATAAACTTGAAAATCCAGATTTTTATAGCCAAGCAATTCAAAATTCTTGTACAGTTTTTATTTTTCCAATAAAAGTAACTGATGTTCTTACAAACGAAGATGAAGTTTACAACGAAGAATATTTATCACAATTAAGAAAGATTTTCAAAGTTGCACAAGATTTTGAAATCAAATTTTTCTTTCTTCCACAAATTGATGAATCCATTTTACAAAATCCAGATTTAACAATAAAATCTATGAAACACACTGCTCGTAGATTAAAAAAATTTGAAAATATAAATGGATTTGTAATTCCACAAGAAGAGTCTTTTAAAAATGAAAAAGTTCGCCAAGAATTTATTAGCGAACTTTCAGAAAAACATGAACATTATAAGTTTGTAGATTTAGTTTAGTTTTTTATCAACTTATTTTGTCAAACTTGCTAAGAAAGAAGTTGTATCGTGATTATAAAAGATTGCTACTTGAGTGTTAAAAAGCACATCCAAGCCTTCTCTATAACCAATAATATTTGAAACATAATTCAATGTAACTTGAGGAGTTTTGTTACTTCGTACTTTTGTTGTTCCTGCATTATACATTGCTAAGGCAGAAACTTCATTTCCAGCTGTATCTAAACAAAATCGCAAGTGAGACATTCCATATTTTGCACTTACATAAGGATCAAAAAATTCTTCTTCTTTTAACTGAGGAAAAGAACGATTATTTAATTGAAACAACCCTCTATCAATTGATTTATTTGTGTTTGAATTTACTGCTGTAACTTTGTAACGACTTTCTGTGTAAGCTAAAGCAAAAGCTAAGGAAAGAGGAATATCATTTGCATCAGCTGCAGTTAAAATTGCCAAAGTTACATCTTGATTTCCTGTAATTTGATTATAAAACCAGATTACAGATGATTTAGAAAGAGCAGAACGATACAACTCAAGTCCTGCATCAGTTTTTTGAGTTTTATGTTCAACAACTTTTACATGATAATCAGAAGGATTTACTAAAATTGATTTTTGCCATTCTTCTTCGTCTGAATTATCTTGTTTGTTAGAAACAACATATTCACTATTTATAGGTGCATCTTCAGGAAGAAATTTAAAAATACCTACGCATAAAGCAGCAAAGAAAACTGAAAATAAAATAGGACCAGAAAACTTTAATAATAATTCTCGTTTGCTTATCTTATTATTTGACTTCATAATATCTTCTCCTAAATTAGAAATTATCCAAAATCTCCATTTACATTTTAAGTATTATACAAAATTCAAATGAAATCAATAGCAAACTGTGTAAAATTTCGCAAATTTTGCAAAAATCTGCGAAATTTTACATCTTTTTCAATATTTTGCGAGCACTAACCTTCGATTACGCGAACTCCCAAAACTCCATCAATAGCGTTTAATTTTTCAACAAGTGATTCAGTTGCTTTTCCTTCAACATCAATAATGTTATAAGCTAAATCTGCACGATTTTGATTTACCATTCCTGCAATATTTAATTTTTCACTTGCAACAGCACTTGTAATCTGTCCTACCATACTAGGAACATTTTTGTGAGAAATACAAAGTCTGCTTCCACCAGCTGGAATAGGTCCATCCATCTTTGCTTTAGGGAAGTTTACAGAATTGTAAATTGCACCTGTTTCAAGATAAGCTCTTAATTCTTCAACTGCCATAAAAGCACAGTTATCTTCTGCTTCTGGAGTTGAAGCTCCCAAGTGTGGTAAACAAATTACTTTTTCGTGATTGATAAGAGTTTCATCACTAAAGTCGCTTACAAAACAAGCAATTTTTCCAGATTCGATTCCAGCCAAAACATCAGCATTTACAACCAATCCACCACGAGCAAGATTGATAATTCTAACACCGTTTTTCATCAATTTAATTTTTTCAGCGTTAATTAAACCTTTTGTATCGTTTGTTTGAGGAACATGGATTGAAATATAATCTGACTTACTTAAAAGTGAATCCAAACTTTCAGCTTTGTGAACAGCACGACTTAAAGACCAAGCAGCATCAATAGAAATGAATGGGTCGTATCCGATAACTTCCATTCCAAGACCAACTGCAGCATTTGCAACTTGAGCACCGATAGCACCAAGTCCGATAACACCTAAAGTTTTTCCTTTAATTTCTGGACCAACAAATTTTGATTTTCCTTTTTCTGCCATTTCTGGAATTTGATCACCGTTTCCAGCTAAATCTTTTACCCATTTATTTGCGTCAATTATTGGACGACTTGAAAAAAGCAAAGCACCAATTACAAGTTCTTTTACAGCATTTGCATTTGCACCTGGAGTGTTAAAAACAACAACACCTCTTTCTGTTAATGCTGGAATTGGAATATTATTTGTTCCAGCCCCTGCTCTTGCAACAGCTTTTACACTAGCAGGAATATCCATACTGTGCATATCTGCAGAACGAAGAATAATTGCATCTGGATTGATGATTTCTGAAGCAATTTCATATTCTCCTCTAGGAAATTGAGCAAGTCCATCTGGAGCAATTTTATTTAATGTTTGAATTTTATACATATCTAATAGTTCCTTTCTATAAATTAGTTTTCTTTTGCAAATTTATCCATAAAAGCGATTAAAGCTTTTACACCGTCAAGACTCATTGCGTTATAAATTGAAGCACGCATCCCACCAACAAGACGGTGTCCAGCAAGATTTACAAGTCCTGCTTTTGCTGCTTCTGCAACAAATTTTTTGTTGATTTCAGTTGCTTTATCACCATCATATTTTGTTAAGAAAGGAATATTCATAATTGAACGGCTTCCTTTTTCTGCAGTTGCGTGATAAAAATCGCTACTATCCAAGTAATCATAGAAAAGATTTGCTTTTTCGTAGTTGCGTTTTTTCATTCCTTCTGCACCACCATTATCTTTAATCCATTGTAAAACCTTTCCCATTACATAAATTGTGTAACATGGAGGAGTGTTGTACATAGAATCTGCTTCAGCATGAATTTTATATTGAAGCATTGTAGGTGTGTTTTCTACAGGCATTGTTTCTGGAATTAAATCTTCGCGAATAATTACGAGAGTAACACCAGCTGGAGCAAGATTTTTTTGAGCACCAGCATACAAAAGACCAAATTTTGAAACATCAAGAGGTTCAGAAAGAATACAACTTGAAATGTCTGCAACCAAAGGAATATCACCTGTTTCTGGAATATATTCGTAGTGAGTTCCCATAATTGTATTATTCAAAGTGATATGAACATAGTCATAATCACCTGTTACCTTTTCTACTTTTGGAATGTAAGAAAAGTTTTTATCATCTGAAGAAGCAATAACATCAACGCTAAGATATTTTTTTGCTTCTGCGATAGCTTTTTTTGACCAAACACCAGTGTTGATATATGCTGCTTTTCCCTTCTTTTTAAGATTCATTGGAACCATAGCAAATTGAGTTGAAGCTCCACCTTGCAAAAAGAGAACTTTGTAGTTTTCTGGAACATTCATAAGTTCACGAATTAAACTTTCTGTTTCTGCAATAATTGGTTCGTAAGCTTTTGAACGATGGCTCATTTCCATAACAGACTGACCTGTTCCATTGTAATCCATCATTTCTGCTGCTGCTGATTTTAAAACTTCTTCTGGTAAACAAGAAGGTCCTGCTGAAAAGTTGTACACTCTACTCATTGTATTTTCCTTTATAAAAAAATTAAATTTTGGCTGATACTTTTTGAAGAGCATCAATTACCGAAATATTTTCTACACGAACTTGACCTTGTAAATTTATAAGTGCATTCGTGAAATTTACAATTCCTTTTATGCCACATTCTGCTAAGCGTCTTGCAGTTTTTGTTGCATCTTTTTCTGGAACAGCAAGAATAGCATAATCAATTTGTTCCCGCTGAATTATTTTTTCTAACATACTCATTGGATAAAGTGGAAAATGAGATTGCAAAACTTCAGTTCTATTCATACTGAAGTCAAAACCCGCTTTTATCACAAAAGTTGAAGAAACAAAGCCTTCAAAATTGATTAAAGCCGCTCCCAAAGTTCCCAAGCCAACAATACAACATTTTTTTTCTTCATCAGAAACAAAAAGTTTTGATTTTATAGCCTCTTTTAATTCCTGAATGTTGTACCCAGAACTAGACCCGCATTGAACTCCCAACAAGGAAATATCCCGACGAATTGTATCTCGAGTCCAGCCAGTTCGATGTTCTATAAGTGAAGAAGTTACTGTTTTGGGAATATCATCTTTTTTTGAAACTTTAGCTTCTTCTTCCAACTGTTCCAAAAGACTTACCAGTTTTATAAGCCTTTGAGAAGCTGGTTTAGAAATTCCGTTAGACATTCATCCTCCAAAACACAACTACCATTTGTGAAAATTTTCACAATACTATATAAATATGATAAAATAACGGAATGAAATCGTCAAGGAAAATAATTTTTTTTAGGCTGGTTTTCGGTAATTTTGCAAAAATCCCATCACTTTTCTTGTGAATTTTTTCACAACTATAACAATATGACTTTAGCAAATATTTTTCATTATCGCTTTGAATTTAAGGATAAAATTCCCACAAGTGAACCTACCAAAGCTCCAGCAAAATGGCAAAATATCACTAATGAATTAGAAGAAAAGATAGAAATAATTTCACAAGCAAAATAGATTAAAGCTAAAAGAATATACGAAAACGGTAAATCTTTTTTATCAATTGAAGAATATAATAGAAGAATTAAAAGCAAACAAACAATTCCGCTTGTTCCAACCATAGAAAAATTACTAAAACAAACGCAAATTACACCAGCAAACAAAACAGAAACAAATAATATTAATGACAAAACTGACTTTCCAAAAACTTGCTCTACTTTTGGGCATAAAAACAAAATGAAAACTAAATTTTTAGCAAGATTATTCCAATCTGAAAATCCCAATGGATATAAAATCAACTTGAAATAATCTGACAAAGATTTAAAGTTAAAAGGATTTTGCCCAGAAACACAAGTTGGACAAGAAAAAAAACTTTGCAATTCCGGAATTGATTTTGATAAAATCCCTGATAAAAAACAAAATAAAACCAAAATCAAAGTAACTGGAGAATCAAAAGTAATTTTTAAGTTTTTTCTTGTAGCCATTCTTTCTAAAATTCCTATACATCAAGTTCAATTTTTACAGGACAATGGTCTGAGCCCATAACATCAGATAAAATTGTACTAGATTTTACTTTATCTACAAAACCTTCGTTTACACATTGATAATCAATCCGCCATCCGATGTTTTTTTCTCTTGCGTGAAAGCGATAACTCCACCAAGTATATTGTTGTGGTTCAGAACAAAACTTTCTAAAAACATCTACATATCCAGAAGTTGTAAATTTATCCATCCATTCTCGTTCTTCTGGCAAATATCCCGGATTTTTTTCGTTGGATTTAGGATTTGCCAAGTCGATAGGCTTGTGTGCAATATTGTAATCGCCACAAAGTACGATATTTTTTCCGTTTTTTACAAGATTATCACAATATGCCAAAACTGAATCACAAAAAGCTAATTTGTAATCTAATCTTGCTCCAGCATCTTGACTATTTGGAAAATAAGCACTTATCACTACAGTTGAACCAAAAGTACAAGCGATAAGACGACCTTCATCATCAAACCTTTCATCATTCATAATATCAACTGAATCTGGCTGAACTTTTGAATAAATCGCAGTTCCTGAATATCCTGCTTTTTTTGCACTGGCAAAGAAAGATTTGTATCCTAAAGGATTTAATAATTCATCTGAAAGTTGAGTTGGATTTGCCTTTGTTTCTTGAATACAAACTACATCAGCATTTGTGTTTGTAAGCCATTCAACAAAACCTTTTTTTTCAACTGCTCTAATTCCATTAACATTCCAAGAAATAACACTTAACATGGAAGTTAGTATACTATTTTTTTTAAAAAACTGCTATAATATATATAAGAATTGAATTCGTATTTTATATGGAAAAGAAAATGAGTTTTAATACACAACTTGGAAATAACTGGGAATTAGATACAACAGAAGAAATTGACGAACCTTCAATGTTCAAAGTGATTCTTTACAATGATGATTTTACAACTAAAGAATTTGTTGTAGAAATTCTCGTTATTATCTTTCATAAATCTGAAGCAGAAGCAAACAACCTAATGGAAACTGTGCACAAAAAAGGTTCTGCTGTAGTGGGAGTTTACACTTACGACATCGCTTGTACTCGAGCACAAATGACAATGAATAGCGCAAGAGTAAATGGTTTTCCTTTAAGATGTGAAGTTGTACAAGAATAAAATTCAAAATTGATAAAACAAAAGGAATATTTTAATGAAGTTTAGTTCAAATACAAAAAAACTTTTAGACAACGCAGTAAAAAACGCAAAAGAAAAAAATCACGAATTTGTCACTCCTGAACATATTTTATTTACTGCTTTAACTTTTAAAGAAATAAAAATGATTTTGTACACTTGTGGCGCAGACCTAAATTACCTTTCTGAAAGCTTACAAACTTTTTTGAACGAAAAAATCCCAACTGTAGAAAATCAAGACCCTGTACAATCTTTCTCTTTTAACTCCGTTCTTGAACGAGCTGTTTTACATGGACTTTCTGCTGAAAAAAAACAAATCGAACTATCAGATATTTTAGTCAGTATATATGAAGAAAATCAAAATCACGGAAGTTATTTTTTAAAGAAAAGCGGAATTACTCACTTAGGTCTTTTAGAAGCAATCACTTGTAACGCCGTAATTTCTTCAGATTCTGATGAAAATACTGAAAATTCTAACGAAGATTCTGAATACGAAGATAAAGTTCAAGACACAAATGAATGGAATGAACTTCAAAATGACACCGAAGAAACAGAAAAAGAAGATTTTCCTAAAAATAAAAAGAAAACTTTCTTAGAACGATTTACTCGAAATCTCACAGAAGAAGCAGAAAAAGGACTTTTAGAACCTTTAATTTCAAGACAAGAAGAAATTGAACATACAATTCAAATTTTATGTCGCCGAAGAAAAAACAATCCTATTCATGTTGGAGAAGCAGGAGTGGGAAAAACGGCCATAACAGAAGGTTTAGCACAAAAAATTGTTGCAAAAGAAGTTCCAGAACTTTTGCAGGATTACACAATTTATTCTTTGGATTTAGGAGCCCTTCTTGCTGGAACAAAATTCCGTGGAGATTTTGAAGAAAGAATAAAACGAATTACAGACGAACTTCAAAAGAAAGAAAAAGTCATTTTATTCATTGATGAAATTCACATGCTTGTAGGAGCAGGAAGTGGAAATAGCGGAAATGTGGATGCATCAAATTTACTAAAGCCAATTTTAGCTGCAGGAAAAATTCGCTGTATCGGTTCTACAACTCATTCTGAATACGCCAAAACTTTTGAAAAAGACAGGGCCTTAGAACGACGATTTCAAAAAATCACAATTGAAGAACCAAGCATAGAGGATACAATTTTAATTGTACAAGGACTGTTACCTCGCTATCAAGAATTTCACAAAGTAAAATACACAGAAAAAGCAATTTTGGAAGCAGTAAATCTTTCTGTAAAATTTTTAACCGAACGCAAACTTCCAGATAAAGCTATCGATGTAATTGACGAAGCAGGAAGTTTTGCAAAACTCAATTTGAAAACTCAAGAAAATCAAGAAGAAATTCAAGTTGATGAATCTGTAATTCAAAAAGTAATTGCAAAAATGGCAAAGGTTCCAGAAAAAACAGTTTCTGCCACAGAAAAAGACAAATTACAAAATCTTGAACCAGAACTAAAATCAAAAATTTTTGCACAAGACAAGGCTGTGGAAGCAGTTTGTAAAGCGGTAAAAAAAGCCAGAGCAGGATTTAGAAATCCAGAAAAACCTATCGCAAGTTTTTTATTCGCAGGACCTACGGGAGTTGGAAAAACTGAACTTGCAAAAATTTTGGCACAAAATCTTGATTCAAAACTCCTACGCTTTGATATGAGCGAATATCAAGAAAAACATACAGTCAGTAGAATGATTGGTTCTCCTCCAGGTTATGTTGGATTTGAAGATGGAGGACTTTTAACTGATTCCGTTAGAAAAAATCCAAATTCAGTTATTCTTTTTGACGAAATTGAAAAAGCTCATCCTGATATTTATAATCTACTTTTGCAAATTATGGACTACGGATTTTTAACTGATAACCAAGGGAAAAAAGCGGATTTTAGAAATTCCATAATCATTATGACAAGTAACGCAGGCGCAAGTGAAATTGGAAAATCTCAAATTGGATTTGGAGACAATATTCAAACAGAATCCGTAATTGACGAACAAGTTGCAAAAATCTTCACACCAGAATTTAGAAACAGATTAGACGCTGTAATTCATTTTGCACATCTTGAAAAATCTGACATTCTAAATGTTGTAAAAAAAGAATTATCACTTTTGCAAAACCAATTAAAAGAAAAAAATATCACTTTGGAATACACAGATTCTTGCTTAGATTTTTTAGCAGAAAAAGGATATTCAAAAGAATTTGGAGCAAGAAATATTGCACGAACTGTAGAAAATTACATTTCAGCAAACCTTGTTGACGAGGTTTTATTCGGAAAACTTTCTCAAGGCGGAAAAGTAATTTGTGACTCAGATAAAAATCCAGATTCAGATAAAAACTCAAACGGAATAATTTTTAGATATGAAACGCTATAGTTCAAAAAATACAAATTTTCCATATCTTAATATAAATGAATATTTTGAATTTCCTGATTTAGAAGAAGATTCTGAAGGAATCGTTTGTGTAGGCGGTAATCTTTCCCCTGGGATGTTGATTTCTGCATATTTACAAGGAATTTTCCCTTGGTATTCCCAAAATGAACCAATCTTATGGTGGAGCCCAGACCCAAGATTTGTACTTCTTCCAGAAGAATTTCATATACCAAAAAGTTTACAAAAATTCATAAAAAGAAATGATAAATTACTTTTAAAAGATGATAAAAATGCCTTTACATTTACAACTGACTGCGCCTTTGAACAAGTAATCACATACTGCTCTTCAGTTGACAGAAAAGACCAAGATGGAACTTGGATTTTGCAAGAAATGATAGACGCATATTGCGACTTACACGAACTTGGATTTGCTCACTCCTACGAAACTTGGCAAAATGGAAAATTAGTTGGTGGATTTTACGGTGTTGAAATTGGAAAAATCTTTTTTGGAGAATCTATGTTTGCCCTTGTTCCAGAAGCAAGCAAAGTTGCCTTTGTAAGATTTGTAAAAGATTTTGAAAATCGCGGAGGAAAACTAATTGATTCCCAAGTTTATACAGATAACATTGCTCGTTTTGGAGGAAAAAATATTTCAAGACAGGCATTTTTAAAACTAGAAAGCAAATATTTGAAAGATGAAAGAATTTGTTTTATGCAAGACTAGCGTATTTTTCTGCTAATCGACCAGTTTCATCAAGAGCTATTTCTGCAATATCTGATTTTATTTTAGGCAAAACGCTAATAATATCTGGATCAAATTGAACACCTGCAAGAGGAGTGATAATTTCGTAGGCCTTATCAATATCATATCCATCTTTGTAAGGACGCTTAGATAACAAAGCATCTAAAACATCCGCAGTACTAATAATTCTTGCGCACAAAGGAATATTTCTTCCCGAAAGTCCATCCGGATAACCTTTCCCATTCCACCATTCATGATGATGTAAAGCAACATCTCTAGCAATTTTAATATATTCAACATCTTCAATGCTAGACATATTATCTCTAATGAGATGATCCCCCATAAGAGGATGTTGTTTTACCAAATTAAATTCTTCTGGAGTTAAAACTGTTTTTTTACACAAAATCGCATCGGGAATTGCTATCTTTCCTAAATCGTGTAAAGGAGCTGCAGCAACAATTCTCGATATATTTTCTGAAGTTAAATACGATTTAAATCTATCTATCTTTCTAAGTTCTTCGCAAATCAATTTTACATAAGCACTTATTCTTTTAATATGATGCCCAGTTGTAGAATCTTTAGCTTCAACAAGATTTGCAAATCCACTTATCAAATTTAATTGAATATTGTGAACTTGTTTATTTCGTCTGTAGTTATCAAGTAAAAATCCCTTTGCAACCCAAATAAAAGCAAAATCGACCAAACACCAAATCAAAAATTCAATGGTCATACTAAAAAATTTTACAGAAAACCATTCCAAATTACCAGAACGGAATCTTAAACTAACAGCCATAACGATAAAACTTAATGCAGTTACAAAAAAGTTAAATCTAAAACTATAGTAAAGAGCCGCAAGAAGAGGAATAACCAAATATCCTAGATTAAAATCTACTCCAGGAATTATCGATAGATAGAAAATAAATATTTCAAAGAAAATAAAGAAAACATATTTTAGAAAAAACTTTTGAGGAAATAATCTTGTTAAAATAAATACAAAAATTGTAAGTATAATAATAGAAATTGAAAAAATGATAAGACCTTTTTCGTCAACTGAAAAAATACCAAGTTTATTACACAAAAAAATAATTGGACCAACAATACAAAAAAGTGGTAAAAGTTTTGAGATTAACCTATTAACTTTTTTTTCATTTTCTAAAAAATAACTTTCTAATCTACTTGAAAACATAACTTTATTGTAAAACTTTATCACTATATGCGCAATAAAAAAATAACATTTTTTCAAAAAAACTTGACCGAATAAAAAGTTTTTGCTAAACTTTATCTAGTTATGGGGGTGTAGCTCACCTGGCTAGAGCGTTTGAATGGCATTCAAAAGGTAGTCGGTTCGAGTCCGATCATCTCCACTTTTTGGGCAACCTTACTAAAAGGTTGCTTTTTTTTTACGGAGATAAATAATGGAATTATCAGCAATTCGTCATGACATAGGAAAAAATTTTTGTTTTGCTATTAAAAAAGGTACAATCCTATTCCGAATTCAAACAAAAAAAAATGATATAACCAAAATTGTTTTGCATCACAAAGATAAATATATTCCATTAAAGTTTATTGATACTCGTGGCAAAGTTGAAATGGAAAAAGTTGCTTGTGATGGAAGAAATGATTATTTTGAAGCAACATTAGATATTGATGTTATTTGTTTACGATATTTTTTTGAACTAACCGATTACAATAATGAAACTATCTTTTATGGAAATCACGAATTTTTTACAGAAATAATAGAAGATAATGATTTCATGTTTGATTGTCCACAAAATCTAAAGGAAGAAGAAATTTTTGATATTCCACAGTGGGCAAAAAATAAAGTTGTTTATCAAATTTTTCCATCAAGATTTGCAACTACAGAAAATGTTCCAGAAGAACAATGGTATACAGCCCCAATT
The DNA here is from genome assembly GCA_036307825.1 of Treponemataceae bacterium. Taxonomy (GTDB): domain Bacteria; phylum Spirochaetota; class Spirochaetia; order Treponematales; family Treponemataceae; genus RGIG9060. The sequence goes on from JAXJWW010000081.1 coordinate 17,093, forward strand.
TCTTTTAAGGATAACTTAAAAGGAAACTTGCGTGGAATTATCAATCAACTCCCACACATAAAAGAACTTGGAATTGAAGTAATTTATATGACACCACTTTTTACTTCTGATTCTTGCCACAAATACGACACAATCGATTATTACAAAATAGACCCAAGTTTCGGAACTGAAGAAGATTTAAAAGAATTGGTTGAAAAAGCTCACAGTATGGAAATCAAAGTTATTCTTGATGGAGTTTTTAATCATTCTTCACCTAAATTTTTTGCTTTTGAAGATGTAAAGAAAAACGAAACAAAATCAAAATATCTAGATTGGTATTTTATTGAAGGATTTCCTCTAAAATTTAAATGGGGTGAAAAACCAAACTTCAAAAGTTTTGCATATTTTGGTGGAATGCCAAAACTCAATTTAAGAAATCCTGAAGTTGCTGAATATTTTTGTAATGTTGGAAAATACTGGATAGAAAAATATGATATTGACGGATGGCGATTAGATGTTGCTGACGAAATCAGTCATTCATTTTGGAAACGATTTAGAACTGAAATTAAATCTGTAAAACCCGATGCTTTTATTGTAGGTGAAATCTGGCATTTAGCAGGAGATTTTCTTGAAGGCGATGAATGGGATAGCGTAATGAATTATCCTTTCCGAAATGCTATAAGAGAATTTGTTGCAAATGAAAAAATAAAAGCCTCAGAGTTTTTAGAAAAATTAGATTTTTTACGAGGGCGATTAAACAATAAAGTTATTCCTGTTTTGTTAAACTTAATTGATAGCCACGACACACCACGATTTTTACATATCTGTAACGAAAACAAAGACAAGCAAAAATTAGCTTCTGCCTTCCAACTTTTACTTCCGGGAATGCCAATGATTTATTATGGAGATGAAGTTGCAATGACTGGTGCTCACGACCCAGATTGTAGACGAGGAATGCTTTGGAAAGAAGAATTGCAAGACAGAAATATGTTTGAATGGTACAAAACTCTTATCAAAATAAGAAAAACTTATCCTTGCATTACAGAAGGAAAAACCGTTTATTCTTACACAGATGATGAAAATGGAATTATCATTCTTACAAAAGAACTAGATAGTAAAAAAATTACTTTAATTTTCCATGGAAAATCAGGTAAAACATTCATAAGTGGATTTACCGGAACAAATCTTTTAAATCAAACTACTTTTGACGGAACCCTTGGAAGTTTTGAAACAGTAGTTTTACAATAATAAAAAAATAAACATATAATAATTCGGAGTAAAAAATATTTATGGAAAACTCAGAAAACAAAATGGGCATAATGCCTGTAAATAAACTTTTAATTTCTATGTCTTTACCAATGATGATTTCCATGTTGGTACAAGCTCTTTACAATATCGTAGATAGCTACTTTGTTGCAAAAATTAGTGAAAATGCCCTTTCAGCAGTTTCTTTAGCATTTCCAATTCAAACTTTGATGATTGCAATTATAGGAGGAAGTAGCGTTGGTTTAGGAACAGTTCTTTCTCATTCACTTGGAGAAAAAAAATTCCAAAAAGTAACAGATGTGGCAAATCACGGAATTTTTATCACAATAATTATTTATATAATTTTTGTGTTGATGGGATTTTTCTTAATAAAACCTTTTTTTGCATCTCAAACTGATAATATAGAAATTTTAAACTACGGAATGGACTATCTTCAACTTATCTGTATTGGTTCAGTTGGTTTGTGTGGACAATTTTTATTTGAACGATTATTGCAATCTACAGGAAAAACTTTTTACACAATGATAACTCAGGCAACTGGAGCGATTATCAATATCATTTTAGACCCAATCTTTATTTTTGGTTTATGCGGAATGCCAAAAATGGGTGTTATGGGAGCAGCAGTTGCAACAATCATCGGACAAATTTGTGCCTTCATATTTGCATTTTATTTGAACCACAAAAAAAATACAGAAGTAAAAATCAATTTAAAAGGTTTTTCACCTTCACCTTATTTAATTGGGCAAATTTACAAAATTGGATTTCCTTCAATTATAATGCAATCCATTGGTTCAATTATGGTTTACGGAATGAATCAAATTTTAATGAGTTTTACTTCAACTGCAACAGCAGTTTTTGGTGTTTATTTTAAATTACAAAGTTTTATCTTTATGCCAATTTTTGGATTGAACAATGGAATGATGCCGATTATGGCTTACAACTACGGTGCCAAAAAGAAAAGTAGACTTTTATCTGCTATAAAATTAGGAATGGTTTACGCTATCGGTTTAATGACAATTGGATTTATCACTTTTCAACTTTTACCAAAACAACTTCTTGAAATTTTTGACGCATCGGAACAAATGTTAAGCATCGGAATTCCTGCTTTACGAATTATCAGTCTTCACTTTTTACTTGCAGGATTTAACATTATCGCACTTTCTACATGTCAAGCACTTGGAAAAGCAGTATATTCTATGATAACATCTATTTGTAGACAGTTGGTTGTTCTTTTACCAGCCGCCTACATTTTATCAAAATTTGGAGATGTAAATTACATTTGGTGGTCTTTCCCAATCGCAGAAATTGTAGCCTTAATTATCACCGCAGGATTTTTGATAAAAACTTATAAAGAAAATATTAAACCAATCCAAGAAGAATAGAAATAACCGTAGGGGGAATGATAAAAACTTCTCCTAAAGTTGCGTCGAAGTTTTTATCTAAAGTTTGCGTTGCAAACTTTCATCTACTGCTGTTTCTCATTTTATTGCGAAACAGCTTTCAAAAGTCGTTCCTAAAACTGAAGTTTTACTCGCGACTTTTTTTATGGAGGAATTATGAAAAAATTCTTGAAAATTACAATTTTAGTTGTTGCAATGTTAATTGCTTTTACAACTGTATCATGTCTTTCAACATTGAATGCAGTAGCATCAAGTGTGTTGGGAAGTTCATCATCTTCATCTAGCAAAAAATCGGCTTTTACAAATTCCGAAGCAGTTACTGCTATGAAAGATGCTTTGAATGAAGGTATCAAAAGTGCTTCATCAAATCTTTCTAAAAAAGATGGATATTTTGGAGATACTGCTCTTAAAATTTTACTTCCAAAAGAAGCACAACCTATTTTGAACACTTTGAATAAAATTCCTGGTGGACAAAGTTTAGTAGATGATGTTGTTCTTCGATTAAACAGAAGTGCTGAAGAATCAGCAAAAGAAGTTACAAGTATTTTTACACAAGCAATCAAAGAAATGACAGTTGCCGACGGAATCAAAATTGTTACAGGAAACAAAACTGCAGCAACTGAATATTTGAAATCAAAAACTTACAGTAAACTAGTTTCTTTGTATAAACCAAAAGTTTCAAGTGCATTGAACAAACCTCTTGTTCTAAATGTTTCTGCAAACAAAGCTTGGACAAATCTTACAACTGCCTATAACACTGTGGGAGCTGTTCCAAATAAAGTTGCAAAACTTGCTGGAAAAACTGAACCTTTCCCTGAAGTTGAAGTTGATTTAGCAACTTACTCAACAGAAAAAGCTTTAGACGGGCTTTTTGTTAAAATTGCTGAAGAAGAAAAAAATATTAGAGCAAATCCTTTAGATTATGCTTCTAGTATGATTAAAAAAGTTTTTGGTGCTGTAAAAAGTGGCAACTACTAAAAATTAACTAAAAACAAAAAAAGCGTGGTCTTGAAAAATGAACCACGCTTTTTACTTTTAAAATAAAGGGTTTAAATTCTGTGCATTGCAGAAAAGACTTTTTCGTTCATAATGCTGATATTTACACCCATTTGAGTTCCAAGTTCTTCCATTTTAGAACGAAGTTCATCAATAGAAATTTTAGATTCTTGTAACTCTACCATCATCATCATAACAAAGTTTCCAGATAAAATTGTCTGACTAATATCTGCAATATTAATATTGTTTTCTGCAAGAATTGCGCTAACTCTTGCAATAATTCCTTTTTGGTCTGAACCAACTACAGTAATAATCGCTTTCATAAGTTTTATACTACACAAATCTTGCATCAAAATCAACTAGATTTTATTTCTTATATTTGAAACCTACAAATAAACTTCCATCAAGAATTGATGATAAGAAACTTGGATTTATACCAATACTCAAAGCTGTATCTAGAGCACAGTTTTCGTTGATATCCCAAACAAACCCCATGGAAAGATCAGGATAAAAAACACCACCATCAGTTTCTACAGTAGTTGTAATACCATCTAAGATAGAAGGAGCTACAGTTTTAAGAGATCCCAAGGCTGGTAACACTGCCAAAAAACCAAAATTCATTGCAAAATTTGGTTTTACTTTATATTGCATACCTAAACCAAGATCTGAAAAAACACATGCGTAATTTTCAACAGAAAGCTCAGGTATTTCTGTTGGTGGATTTTCAATATCATATTCATAACCCTCACATATTGTATCAAAATATACACTAGCTCCTACATAACCACCAAATTTTATTTTATCAGAAGCTTTATATTCAAATCTATAGTATGGAGAAATTATATTACAAATATCTTGTGCCCCAGCTCTTGTAACAGAATTATTAGTTCTTTCCACTACAGTACCATTTATACCAATAGCTGCATATAATCTATAATCTAACCCTGCAACAGAAAAGAATGAATCTTTATTTCCCCATTCAATATCAGAAGCTAAAGTTAATGATAACCAATTACGGTTGTCTGATTTATTTGTACTTTCAGTTGTTGTATCCATTAATTTAGTTTTTGTATATACAGTTGAATCTTGAATATTAAAACCGACTCTTGCCCATGGTCTCAAAGTAGCATTTCCAGCAGGAACTGAAAGTCCTCCCCAAGTTAAACCAAACATATAGTATGAATCATTAGTTTTTGTTTCAGATTCAAAATCTGTATCACTATCACTTAAGTTTTCGTTATCTAAACTAAAATATGTATCAAGTTTTAATGCCATTCCAGAAAAACCGAAAAGTAAATCAAAATAATGATTTCCTGAAACATTTTTTTCTAACTCACTTGAAGTTGCAGTTGTTTCTTTTTTAGATTCAACACCAGACCACAAAGTTCCATAGTAATAAGTACCTAAATAAAGTTCATTAATTTTTTTAGCAAAACCTAGATTTGCTTCATAGTCAAAGTCTGCCCATACAAAAAAATTAGAAAAATCTACTTCGTTATAATAACGAACATCCATAAAGTTGTCTGCATCATCTCTTAAAGTATATGCAGTTGCAAAATTAGTATTTGATACTTGAGCAAACACGAAAGTACTTGTTACAAGTACTAATAGTAGCGAAGCTACTACTTTTAAAGTTTTTTTCATTTTCATCTCCATTGAAGATAATAAATTTACAAGTTTATATAAACTCAAAGTTAAACTAGAACAAAAAACTAAAAAAATCAATAAAATACCTTAATTTTTTAGTAATTTTACCTTTTTTTTTATTCCATCTGATTAAATTGGAGGTTTTTGACATTCTAGATAATTTTCAGAATAAATCCAGATATATAGAATATTTCAGTATAAATTGATATTTTAGAGATAAAAATATAACTAAGCAAAAATTATCAGTATAACTCCGCACATTATCAGCTTGTTGTTAAACAGAACAGACAAAGTGCGGAATCGTTTACATTAAGAAACTTATTTTTTTAATATAAATCCTATAGACATTGAGCTATCAAGAATATCTGTAAAAAACTTTGGTATTGTAGAAATATCTAAAGATGTATCAAATATACAATTCTCACTGATATACCATGCAAACCCCATTGACAGAGTATTAATAAACTCTGAAATTGTAGAACTTCCTTTTACCTTTGAATCATCTGTATTTTCTTGAGTCTTACCTAAAATTATAGGGAAATCTGCTTTGTATCCAAAATTTATGGCAAAATTGGATTTTACAAAATAGTTCAGTCCCAAACTAAGATTAGAAGCAAACTTTGTTTCTTTACTCTTACCAGATTCTACAGGCTCACTTGTAGTTCCATCAACAGAAGTTATCTTTTTTCCTTCATCAATAATGTTTGATTGCAAAAAGATATTTGCACTACCTCCAAGTCTTAATGAATCTGAAAACTGATATTCAAATCTGTAATATGGAGAAAATATTTGCCAAACAGAAGATGCATCTTTTCTAGTTACAACGGTTTTACTTTGATCACCATCCTTAAATGAAATTATTTCACTTGATACATCTCCATTAATTGCAACATCGATTAATCCCATATAAGAAAAACCAAATACAGAAAAAAAGTCATATTTTGAACCAAATTCAAAATCAGAACTTATATTGTACATAAAATTTGAATAACCACCTATTTTTTCATATAATTCAGTAAGTGAAACATCTGAAACTAGGGTAGTTGTATTTTTAGAATTATTCAAATTTAAAAAACCTAATGATAAATAAGGTCGCCAATAGCCATCCCTAATTGGAACATAAAGTCCACCCCAGGTTAAGGCAATATTAGTTTTTAAGTTTTTCGTAATTTCAGTTTTAGTATGATTTGTTAAATAATCTTCTGTTCCTGCAAAAATAGAAGTTAATTTTATTCCCATACCTGAAAAACCAAATAAAACATCAAATTCATGATTAAATTCAGTAGTTTTTCCAAAATTATTAAGTTTTCCATCAACTCCAAAATTTTCTGATTTTTCAAAACTATTAAATAAATCACCACTGTAATATGCACCCAGATATAATTTATTTATATTTGTTGCAAAACCAAGATTAAATTCATTTAAGGAAAAATCCACAGAAGAAAATAAGTTTTCAAAATCTACTTCGTTAAAATAACGAACATCCATAAAATTATCTACATCGGTACGCATAGTTCCTGCTGTAGCAGTAAAAGTATTTGAACTTTGGGCAAAAACTGAAGTACTAATTATAGACATAAGCAATGATATCAAAGCTATTATTTTTAAAGTTTTTTTCATTTTCATATACTCCTATAAAAAACAAAATTATTATTAATAAATAATATTATACCCTATTGTATATAAACCTGAGTCAGAACTTTCATATCCAGAAACTTCAATAACATAATAAACATTTTCATCTGAACTAAGACGAACAGGATTATTCCAACCACCATCCTTGTTATTACATACAAAATTGCTAGAATTAGTTTCTCCAGCAAGATATATACTAACCTTTACATCAGCTAAATCGTCAATATCAGTTACAAGATACGACACAAGCATTTCATCATAATCGAATCTATCCATCCATTGTATATTAATAGGCATTCCAGCTTGAAAGTTAGTATAGTAATAATGAGTTTCACCTGAATTTAGTGAAATCATAGTATTTCCCGCTGCTAACATACTAGCCCCTGCTGGAACTTGTTCCCAAGAACCTGTGCTCCCTGAAGATTCTCCAGTTCCTGGAGTTCCTGACGAACTACCACTACCAGAAGAGCCATCAGTGCTTTCTTTTATTGACACATAAACATTACCATCCACGCATTCTACATAAATTGTATAGGTAGTACCAACTTTAACACCATATATATAAAAATTAGAAGCATTCCAACCCGATTCTGCTAGTACTTTTTTTCCTCCTATTTCAAGTAAATCAGAACAACCATAAGCAATTTCATCCCAATTTCCTGCAACAGTCCTTAACTTAAATTGTACTTCCCCAACAGAACTCCCCCATGCATCCATTGTTTCATTATATGTAAAAGTATAAGTGTACAATCCCTGTCCTTGATACGAAAGACTATCTCCTTCTTCTGCAAACGAACCTACAATATCACCATGTAAAAATAATTCAGAATTATTTCCCGAACCACTATTGTTATTTCCACCTGAATCACTATTGTTACTTCCACCGGAATTAAAATTATCTTTTCCGTCTAGCAAATCAGGATATCCACATCCCCAAAAGAACAGCAACAAGATAAACAACCCAATAGCAAATCTTTTCATAAAAATCTCCTCCATAAATTCATTCAAAATAATTGACAACTTATGATTTTATGCTAACATAATTATTCCCCTCCCGTCAAGTAGATTTAGAAATATTGTTTTTTTATACATTTTGAATTGAATATTTTAGAGAGTAATAAAAACATATAGAATTAAAACAAAAAAACTGATACACTTTTCACATGAAAGTAGCAGTTATTGGTTCAGGCGGCCGTGAACACGCCATTAGTTGGGCTTTAGCAAAAAGCGATAAAGTAGAACAAATTATTTGTATTCCAGGAAACGGTGGAACAGCACAAGAAGCAAAATGTACAAATATCAATCCTTCTGATTGCGAATACGCAGAAGGTTTAACAGGAATTGATGCAATGGTACAAGTTTGTGCCTACGAAAAAGTTGATTTTGTAGTTGTAGGACCAGAAGATCCACTTGCCATGGGAATTTCTGAGCAACTTTGGAATTGTGGCATTCCAGTTGTTGGGCCAAAAGCAAAAGGCGCTCAATTAGAAGCAAGTAAAGATGTTGCAAAAACATTTATGCAAAAATACGGCGTTGCTTGTGCAGAAAGCAAAACTTTTACAAACGCAAAAGAAGCACACGATTATGTTGCTCAAAAAGGTGCACCAATTGTAATTAAAGCTGATGGACTTGCAGCAGGAAAAGGTGTAGTTGTAGCTTTAACAGAAAAAGATGCACAAGATGCAATTACTTCATTCATGGAAGATGGAAAATTAGGGGAAGCAGGAAAATCACTTGTTATTGAAGAATATCTTTCTGGTGTAGAAATTTCAATTTTATCAGCAGTAAGTGTTGCTCCAAATGATAAATGTGGATGCACTTATGGTGACAATGTAACAATCGTACCATTTGTAACTGCTCGTGACCACAAACGACTTTTAGATGGTGCTAAAGGTCCAAACACAGGTGGAATGGGCGCAATTGCTCCAGTAAAAGATGTTTCTCCAGAACAATTAGCAGATTTTGAAAAAAATATTTTGCAACCAACATTGAAAGGTATGATTGAAGAAAAAATGGACTATCGTGGTTTTATTTTCTTTGGTCTTATGCTTACAAAAAATGGTCCAAAACTTCTTGAATACAATGTTCGCCTTGGAGACCCAGAAACTCAAGCCGTTCTTCCTTTGATGGATTTTGATTTTGCAGATATGTGTCAAGCAATCATCAATGGAACTTTGAAAGATTTTGATTTCAAATGGAAAGAAGGATATTCTTGCGCTCCAGTTGCAGTTTCAGGAGGATATCCTGAAAGCTACAAAAAAGGTTTTGAAATCTCAATTGATAAAGATGAAGTTGAAAAATCTAACACAAAGATTTTTATTGCTGGTGGAAATATCAAAGACGACAAACTTGTTACAAGTGGTGGTCGAGTTTTAGCAGCAAGTAGTATCGGTTCAACTTTTGAAGAAGCTTGGGAAAATTCTTACAAAGCATTAAAAGCTGTTTCTTTTACAGATATGTTTTATAGAAAAGATATTGGACTTCCAGGCGCTGCCGAAAGTTTGTAATATTTTTTGAAATAAACTATAAACACAAAAAGGCTGTCTTAAAACAAGGCAGCCTCTTTCATTTTAAATTGATTATTTTTTGTTACGAATTTCTACACGACGGATTTTTCCGCTGTGAGTTTTTGGTAATTCATCAACAAATTCAATTAAGCGCGGAGTTTTATAATTTGCAGTATTTTGTTTTGCAAAAAGTTTAATTTCTCTAGCTAAATCTCTGCAAGGTTTAAATCCTTCTTTTACAACGATAGTTGCTTTTACAATTTGCCCTCTCCTATCATCTTGAATTCCAGTAACAGCACATTCAAAAACAGCAGGATGATTTAACAAAACTGATTCTACTTCGAAAGGACTGATTCTATAACCAGAACTTTTTATCATATCATCAGTTCTTCCTTCAAACCAAAAATATCCGTCTTTGTCTTTTCTTCCAGCATCCCCAGTATGATAAATTCCATCTTTGAAAACTGAATTTGTCCGTTCTTCATCTTCAAAATATCCGGCAAACATTCCAAGAGGTCGAGATTTATCAATTCTAACAACGATTTCGCCAACTTCATCAAAATCGCAAGAACTTCCATCTGGACGAATTACATCTAAATCGTAATTTGGAGCAGCCTTCCCCATGGAGCCAACACGAACTTCATCCCAAGGAAAAGTTCCCGCTGTTAAAGTTAATTCAGTTTGACCGTAGCCCTCACGCAAAGTGATACCAGTTTTTTCCTTGAAATTATCAAAAATATCTTGAGTTAAGGCTTCACCAGCAGTTGTACATTGACTTAGATTTGATAAATCATATTTTGATAAATCTTCACGCAAAAGATATCGATAAGCAGTTGGTGGCGCACAAAATGAAGTTACTTTATAATTTTGTATGTGGTCTAAAATTTTATTTGGAACAAAGGTTTCCATATCGTAAACAAAAACTCCACAACCGCAAAGCCATTGTCCGTAGATTTTTCCCCAAAGAGCTTTTGCCCAGCCAGTTTCAGCAAGACTAAGATGTAAACCATTTTCTTTTACATTTTGCCAACATTTCGCAGTAACAATGTGCCCCAAAGGATAAAAATAATTGTGACTAACCATTTTAGGATAGCCAGAAGTTCCAGAAGTAAAATATAAAATACAAATATCTTCGTTTTCGGAACAGCGATTTTCTGTAAAATTAGTACTTACTATTTCAAATAGACTTTCAAAATTTATCCAGTAGTCTTTTTTTCCGTTAGCTAACATAAGTTTAGGAATTTTTGTGTTATCTAAATATTTTTCTTTCAATTCACAAATTGAATCTTCAATATGTGAAATTACATTAGAATCGTTTACGGCAACCACCATTTTGATATTAGCTTTTTCAATTCGATAAGTTATGTCGGAAGATAAAAGTTGAATTGTAGCAGGAACCGCAATTGCTCCGATTTTATGTAAAGCTAAAAGCATATACCAAAATTCGTAGCGACGACGCAACATTAGCATAACTGAATCGCCTTTTTTTATTCCTAAAGATTTTAGAACATTGGCTGTTTTGTTCACTTGTTTTGAAAGTTCCCCAAAGGTAAGAATTTTTTCGGAATTATTGTCGTCGCACCAAACTAAAGCTTTTTTTTCAGGTTCTTCTATAGCAAATCGGTCAACCACATCAAAAGCAAAGTTAAAATGCTCTGGCTTTTTTGTGATGTAATTTTCGTCGATATATTCACTTAAAAACATTATTTACCTCTTAATTTGAAGATATTGCTAAAACGAACAACAAAACTTTTAACAAACCTTCTATATTGAGTATAGTAAATCAATCTTACTTACCCTCAATAACTTAGACACAAAAAAAGCAACTTTGTTGCAAAAATTCACAACAAAATTGCATTTTTTGTCAAATTGTCTGTAAAATCCTAAAAAAAAAATTATGCTTCGTTAAAATTTCCCATATTTTTAATTTTTTTGTTACGATATTTTACAAGCACAGATGGATTTCTACTCATTAAATCTTCCAAATCATCTACAATTTGCTTTCTGATATTTTCAGCCGCTTCTTTTGGATTATTTTGAGCTCCACCTTCTGGTTCAGGAATTACACCATTTACAACTTTTAATCCTAAAACTTCTTTACTTGTAATTTTTAACATGGCTGCAGCATCTTTTGCTCTAGAAGAATCTCGTAAAAGAATTGAAGCACAACCTTCTGGAGAAATTACTGAATAAATTGCATTTTCAAGCATGTAAATTTTATCGCCAACACCAATTCCTAAAGCACCACCTGAACCACCTTCTCCAATGATGATACAGATAATAGGTGTTTTTAACTGACTAAACTCGCGCAAGTTTACGGCAATTGCTTCTCCAATTCCTCTCTCTTCTGCACCAAGTCCAGGATAAGCACCTTGAGTATCGATAAAAGTGATTATTGGGCGATGAAATTTTTCTGCCTGTTTTGCAAGACGAAGAGCTTTTCTGTAACCTTCAGGATTTGCCATTCCACCATTTCTGTCGATAGTTTCTCGTAAGTTTCGACCTTTCATATTTCCGATAACTGTAACTGGGATTCCGTCAATAAAACCAATTCCACCAACCATCGCTGGATCATCACCAAAATATCTATCTCCGTGAAGTTCTACAAAGTCGTCAATTATCATTTCAATATAATCTAAAGCTCTAGGTCTATCACTATGACGAGCAAGTTCTACATGTTTCCAAACTTTTGCAGCAGCATCTTTACTAGACTGTAATTTTTTAGTGATTTTTTCAATTTCTTCAGAAAAATCAAGTCCAGTTTTTTTTGCCATTTCTTGTAATTCTTCAAGTATTTTTTCTTGTTCTTTATCACTCATAAAAATTGCCTTTCTTATTTGAAATTACTCATGTGAGCATCTATCATTTTTGACCAAAAAGATTTTTGTTCATTTCGTGGCACGATAACATCAACAAATCCTTTTTTCTGCTGAAATTCTGCTAACTGAAATCCTTCTGGAAGTTTTTGTCTAATTGTTCCTTCAATTACTCGAGGTCCAGCAAATCCGATTAATGCATTTGGTTCGGCACAAATTAAATCTCCAAGCATTGCAAAACTTGCGGTAACTCCACCTGTTGTTGGGTCACAAAGCATTACAAAATATGGAACACCAGCATTATCCATCATAGCGGCAGCGCTGGAAGTTTTTGCCATTTGCATAAGAGAATATAAACCTTCTTGCATACGAGCTCCACCAGAAGTTGCATAAATTATTACTGGAGTTTTTTCTTCAGCACCTTTGTACATAAGCCGAGAAATTTTTTCACCAACAACAGAGCCCATTGAACCACCCATAAAAGCAAAAGACATTACACCAAGCAAAGCTTTTCTTTGATTGATAGTACAACTTCCTGTTAAAACAGCATCCTCAAGTTTGGTTTTTTCCTTTGCAGCCTGAAGTTTTTCTACATAACCTTCCATTTCGATTGGATTATTGCTAGAAAGATTTTGATAAAGTTCTTCAAAACTATCTTTATCAGCAATATAATTTACCCTCTCCCAAGCGTCCATTCGTAAATGATAACCACAATTTGGACAAACTTTTAAATTATCGATATATGTTTGTTCTGTATGCCCAACTTTACAATGTGGACATTCTTTTAATTCTATATTCATAAAATCTCCTATAAGAAGTTACTGAGGAATTTTCAAATTCCGAAGAAACTTCTTAGCTGTGGTTTCGGAATGTAATGAGAAACCACAGTAAATCTACAAGTTTGCACTGCAAACTTGATATGAATTGCGAGGTACCATTTGTGCCGAACAATTCATAAAATCCTATTTATCAATTATTTTTTTGCAGGGAAAAGTTCGGAATAAAGACTTGTTCCAAAATTTCCGACCACAAACTGTTTTGATTTCAAAATCTGCTTTTGTTCTTCGATATTTGTTTGGATTCCATCCACAACTAATTCATCTAAGGCACAAAGCAATTTTTGAATAACTCGATTTCTATCTGTATCATAAGCAATCAACTTTGCAATCATTGAATCATAATGAGGAAGAACAGAATAACCTTGATAAATAAAACTATCAAATCTGATACCAGGTCCACCCGGAATCTGAAGATTTGTAATTTTACCTGGAGTTCGTGCATTAATTCGAGCTTCCATTGACCAGCCTTTCAATTCAACATTTGCAGGATTTACTTCAAGATTTTGACCGTCGCAAACTCTGATTTGTTCACGAATAATATCAATTCCACTTACAAATTCTGAAACTGGATGTTCAACTTGGATTCGTGCATTTACTTCCATAAAATAAAAATCATTTCCAGAAACTAAAAATTCGATAGTTCCTGCCCCACGATAATTCAAATCTGAAAAAAGTTTTACAGCGCCTTCTGTCATTTTTTGGCGCATTTCTTGGCTTACGGCAGGAGAAGGACTTTCTTCTATCAATTTTTGATGATTTTTTTGCATAGAACAATCTCGTTCACCTAAAACTGATACATTACCTTTCCCATCTGCCAAAATTTGCAATTCCACATGGCGAGGATTTACCATATATTTTTCGATATAAATTGTACCGTCAGCAAAATTTGCCAAAGCTTCTGTAGAAGCGATTTTTATGTTTTCTGCTAAATCTTCTTTTTTCCAGACGATTCGCATTCCTTTTCCACCACCACCACTTGCAGCTTTGATGATAACTGGCAAACCACATTTTTCTGCAACTGCAATAGCATCTTTTTCGTTATCAATAGCGCCATCACTTCCCGGTGTAATTGGTAATCCAGCTTTTAACGCAGTTGCTCTAGCCTGAACTTTATCTCCAAGCATTTCAATTGTTTTTGGGTCTGGACCAATCCAAATAAGACCAGCTTTTTCAATATCGCGAGCAAAATCTGCGTTTTCAGACAAAAATCCAACTCCCGGATGAATTGCCTGACAGTCTGTTCGTAAAGCAGCAGTGATAATTGCGTTTGCGTTAAGATAACTTTTACTTGAAGGAGCAGGTCCTATACAAACAGCTTTATCAGCCATTTTTACATGTAAATTATCTTTATCCGCAGTAGAATATACCGCAACAGTTTCAATTCCAAGTTCACGACAAGCTCTGATGATTCTAACTGCAATTTCTCCTCTGTTTGCAATCAATAAGCGTTTTATCATTTTTGCCTACTTTTAAACTTTTTTTACTTTGAAAATTGGCTGGTCAAACTCTACCAATTCACCGTTTGCCACCAAAATTTCTTCGATAACACAATCGTATTCAGCTTCCAAGGTATTCATCATTTTCATTGCTTCTAAAATACAAAGTGGTTGTCCTTTTTTGATAGATTTTCCAACTTCGCAATAAACTGGAGCATCAGGAGAAGGGGCTCTGTAGAAAGTTCCTACAATTGGGCTTTTAATCACATTTGCACTTTCTTCATTTTGTAAATTTGAAGAAACAGAACTTGATTGTGATGCAGTATTTTCAACTGGCAAAGTTACTGGTACTTGAGGAATTTGTGTTACCACAGGATTTACTGGAGCAACTTGATTTACAGGAGCTACAACTTTCTTTTCAAAAGCATCTTCTTTTTTCAAAGAAATTGAACAATCTCCTTTTTGTAATTTTAATGAAACAGCACTACTTGAATCGAAGGCTTGTAATAATTCTAAAATAAACTTATCTTCCATAATAAATACACTTCCTTAAATTAGATTGTGTCAAAACTTGCAACATCGGCATCGTAATCTACGCCATCAATTTCAAAACCACTTGTTGCCAAGAAATCTTTTCTGTAACCTTCAAGGTCAACTAAATCTTTTGCATTTTCAGTAGTAACTTTTGGCATAAGTTCATCAACTCGTTTTTGAACTTCTTCAGAAAGTTCCCAATCATCAATTCTGATACGATTTTCTGAATCCACAGGAATTGCAGTTTGTCCTTTATCATTTTTTTCTGAAATATAAAGTCTAGAATCAAAAAGTCGGTTGATTTGTTCGATACATCCTTCGTGATTTCCCATTTCTTTCATAACTTTGAAAAGTGAAGCCAAATATAGCGGAATTACTGGAATTACAGCACTTGATTTTGTTACCAAACCTTTATTAACAGAAACAAAAGCTCGTCCATTAAATGCTGACATTTGTTCGTTAAGTGAAAGCGCAGTTGCTTCAAGATGTTCTTTTGCTTTTCCAATTGTTCCGTTTCTGTAAAGAGCTTGAGTTGCTTCTGGTCCAATGTAAGAATATGCAACTGTGATACAACCTTCTGCCAAAAGTCCTGCTTTTGTAAGTTGATCAATCCAGATTTGCCAATCTTCACCACCCATAACTTTTACTGTGTTACTTGCTTCTTCTTCTGTTGCTGGTTCTGCAGAAATTTCTTTTAATTCCCCAGTGAATGGGTCAATTGTTGTTCCTGTAAAAGTTTTTCCGAAAGGTTTTAAAACTGATTTGTACATAACGCCAGTTTCTGGGTCAGTTCTAACTGGACTTGCAAGACTGTAAACAACTAAATCAAAAATCATGTTGTTTTCTTTTGCAAGATTGATAACTTCAGTTTTTATTTCGTTGGAATAAGCGTCACCATTTATTGTGTAGCTAAAAATTCCAGCTTCTTTTGCACAATTGTCAAAAGCAAGATTATTGTACCAACCTGCTGTTCCGCATTTTGTTTCTGTTCCAGCTTTTTCAAAAGATACACCGATAGTTTTTGCATCGTATCCAAAAGTTGATACGATTCTACTTGCTAAACCGTATCCATTTGAACAACCTAAAACTAAAACATTTTTTGGGCTTACAGATGAAGTTTCTCTTTCTGCTCTGCGTTTTTTTGTATATTCAATTTGATTTTCAACTGCTTTTTTACATCCAATAGGATGAGAATTAAGACAGATGTTACTTCTAATCATTGGTTTAATTTGCATAATAATCTCCAAATGCGCACTATTAACTTCTCAGAAAAAAATAAAAAAACACTCCGGTTTCGCTTCGCTCAAATGTCGTATTTTTTCCTTTTTTTCTTACAGTTAATAATGCTCACTTATTTCATAAACATAAGTAAGGAAAAGTTTGCAACGCAAACTTAAAATATTAAACACTTCGGTTCCTTATGGAGTGTTTAGTAGGTAATGCTACGCATTACCTACTAAACACATCCACTCTGCTTCGGCACAGAGTTCTTCGCCTACGAAGGCTTTTCCTGATTGTTTTATCATTTTTGGAGAAACGCGAAGATTTGTTATTTCCATTCTCACTTTGTCGTTAGGGCGAACTTGATTTCGGAATTTAACTTTATCAACTGTTGCCAAGAAAAATAAAGAACCTTCTGCAAAAGTTTTTTGATAACTTAAAGCAGCTCCTCCAGCTTGAGCCATTGTTTCCACAAGAATAACACCAGGAACAACTGGATATTCTGGAAAATGTCCTTTGAAGAAAAATTCATCTTCTGTAAAAATATGTTCACTAACACTTCCATTTGCATCTGCACTGATAATTTCGTCCACAAACAAAAATGGTTTTCTGTGTGGTAATAATGATTCAATATCTTTTGTTAAACTCATTTCAAATCCGTCCTTTTGATTTATTTAATTTTTTTGAAAACTACAACTCCGTTGTGACCACCAAATCCTAATGAACCAGAGGCAGCACAATCTATATTTCCTTCGACACCTTTATTTGCAACATAATCTAAATCACAGCCACCTTCAATGTCTTGATTTTCAAGGTTGATAGTTGGAGGGAAAAATCCTTCTTGAATTGCTTTTACACAGAAAATTGCTTCCAATGCACCAGCAGCTCCAAGACAATGTCCTGTCATACTTTTTGTAGAAGAAACTTTCATTTTATAAGCGTGGTCGCCAAAGGCTTTTTTCAACATAGCAGTTTCTGCTGGGTCATTTATTGGAGTTGAAGTTCCGTGTGCATTGTAATATTGTACATCTTCTGGTTTTACTTTTGCATCTTCCAAAGCTAAAGTCATTGCTAAAGCTCCACCGTCACCAGATGGATCTGGGCTTGTTAAGTGATAAGCATCGGAAGAACCGCCGTATCCTGCAAATTCAGCATAGATTTTTGCACCACGAGCTTTTGCATGTTCATATTCTTCAAGAATAAGGATTCCAGCGCCTTCTCCCATTACAAATCCACATCTGTCTTTATCAAAAGGACGACTTGCTTTTTCTGGATTATCGTTAAAAGTTGTAGGTAATGTGTGCAAAATCTGGAAACTTGCAATTCCAAATCCTGTAATTGTAGATTCAGTTCCACCTGCAATACAAACATCACAACGACCACTTCTAATTTGGTCAAGAGCAATACCTAAAGCATCAGTTCCAGAAGCACAAGCAGTTGCCAAAGTAAAGGATGTTCCGTGGATTCCGTACATCATGCTGATATTTCCAGCTGCTTCATTTGGAATTAACTTTGGAATTGTCATTGGTGGAAGACGAGATGGTCCAGAAGTAACATATTTTGTAAAAGATTCTTCCCAAGTTTCAAAACCACCAATTCCGTTACCAATCATGATTGAAGTTCTTTTTCCGTCGATATTTTCTTTTGTAAGTCCTGCATCATTTAAAGCTTGAACAGAAGCGGCAACAGCAAATTGTGTAAAACGAGCCATTTTTCTGGACTCTTTTTTATCCATCCACATTCCTGGGTCAAAATTTTTTACTTCACCTGCAACTTTACAATCATATTTTTCTGTATCAAACAAAGTGATATTTCCAAGACCACTTTTTCCTTCTTTTATTCCTTGCCAAGTTTCTTCGAGAGTATTTCCCAAAGAACTAATAGCTCCCATTCCTGTAACAACTACTCTTCTCATTTTATCATTCCTTCCTTTTATTTTTATGCGCCCATTCCGCCATCAACACCGATAACTTGAGCAGTTATGTAACTAGACATATCACTTGCTAAAAACAAAGCAGTTTGAGCAATATCTCTTGTAGAACCAGCTCTTTTCATTGGAATTGTTTCGAGCCAAGTTTTTCTTGCTTCTTCATTTACCGCTTGTGTCATTTCTGTATCAATAAAACCTGGAGCGATTGCATTTACACGCACTCCACGACCAGCAACTTCTTTTGCCAAACTTTTTGTAAAACCGATAAGACCTGCTTTACTAGCTGAATAATTTACTTGTCCACCTTGACCATGAATACCAACGATACTTGTCATGTTGATAATTGAACCACTTCGTTTTCTAATCATATCATTTGAAACAATTTGACTAATCAAAAAGGCACTTGTAAGATTTACACGCAAAACATCGTTCCAATCTTCAAGCTTCATTCTAAAAGAAAGTCCATCACGAGTGATTCCTGCATTATTGATAAGAATGTCAAATCCACCAGAAATTGATAATGCTTCTTTTACAACAGAAGTTACTTCTTCTGCGTTTCCACAGTCTGCACATATTTCAGTAAATTTTGTGTTATTTTCTAAAGCATATTGTGTAAGTTCATCTTTACTTGCAGATGTTTTTGAACAAAGTCCGTAAACTTCACAGCCGTTTTCTAAAAATACTTTCACGATTTCTTTCCCGATTCCACGAGAAGAACCTGTTATCAATGCCTTTTTACCTTTTAACATATTTCCTCCATCATTTGTTCTAAAGTTCCACATGGTTTACAAACCAAAGTTTCGCCATAACCAGAATCTCTCCATAATCCTGAAAGTACACTTCCCGGTCCAACTTCAAAAAGTGAATTTTCTTCAGTTGATTTTTCAAAAAGTTCATTTAGGATTTTTTCTTCTTCTGTCCATTGAACAGGACAAGTTAAATGTTTTACAGCTAATTTTTTGGCTTCTTCACCAGAAGTGATGATATTTCCACTTACATTTGAAAGTAAAATTTTTTTAGGATTATTAAATTCTACAGTTTGTAAAACTTTTTCAAATTCAACTCCAGCCTTTTCCATAAGTGGAGAATGAAAAGGACCTGCTACTTTTAATTTTACAACTCGTCTAGCACCAGAAGCTTTGAAAAGGCTTTCACATTCAGTTAAACCTTCAGCAGTTCCAGACACAACAGTTTGTTTTGGGCTATTTAAGTTTGCAGGAAAAGCAATTCCTTTTTGTGTAAGTGGTTCGCAAACAGATTTTACTTGTTCAGGAGTTAATCCTAAAACTGCAACCATTCCCGGAGGATTTCCGTTTGATTGCTCTGTAAGTTCATCGCAAACTTTTTGCATAATTTTGCCACGCTGGGTAACAAGTTTAATTGTATCTTCAAAAGAAAGAACACCAGAATCGTACAAAGCTGGAAATTCTCCCAAACTGAATCCTGCGCAAACATCGCTTTCAATTCCTTTTGATTTTAACGCATGAATCAAAACAATTGACGCAACTGTAATTGCAAGTTGACTATTATCACTTCGGGAAAGTTCTAAAAGTTCAGTTTCCCATAAAATTTTTGAAACAGGTTTTTCACTTATTTTTTCAGCCTGAGTTACAAGATTCATAAGTTTTTCATCATTCAAGCAAAAATCTTTTACCATTCCTTGAAATTGAGCACCTTGCCCCGGAAAAATAAATGCTTTCATTTTTTACAAAGCCTCCTTTTTATATTTTACCTATATACATTATGACACTTTTTGTTAGTTTGTCAAGTAAAAAAAATAAAAAAAGCGACATAAACCAAATTTGATTTACATCGCTTTCAATATAAAAAAGTTTTTATCTTTTATTGATTTTACTCAGAAACATCAACTGCAACAGAATCATCAGTATCTGAAGAAGAATTTTCTTCATTTTTACTTGATGAATCATTTTCAGAATTTGCCAAAGCTTTTTGGGCAAGATTTGCTTCTGCATTAACAATGTCGTTAAATTCTGCAGCTTCGATAGTTTCTTTTTCCAAAAGTCGCTGAGCAATGTATTCCAAAACTTGCATCTTTGATTTTAATAAATCCAAAACACGATTGTAGCGTTCATCCATTACTCTGGCAATTTCTTCATCAATAAACTGTTGTGTTGTTTCGGCATATTCTCGCACCAAAGATGGCTCTGAAGAACCGTATCCGTAACCACCACCTTGTTTTCCCAAAGTCATATTTTTGAATTTTTCGCTCATTCCGTATTCAGTTATCATTCTACGGATAATTCCAGTTGCCCTCATAATATCATTTGCAGCCCCTGTAGAAACTTCGCCAAAAATAACTTCTTCGGCACCTCGCCCACCTAAAAGACAGTCAACTTCAGCAAGCATTTCTTTTTGTGTTGAAAGGAAACTTTCATCTTCTGCACGATGAAGTGTATATCCCAAAGCAGAAACACCACGAGGAATAATAGAAATTTTATGCACAGGGTCTGAACCTTCTGTAAAAGCGGCAACCAAAGCATGACCAGTTTCGTGATAAGCAACGATTTTTCGTTCACTTTCTTTGATTACACGATTTTTCTTTTGAAGTCCAACCATTGTTTTTTCGATAGCTTCATCAAAATCTTGCATTGTAACTTTTTTGCGACCGCAGCGAACTGCAAGCAAAGCCGCTTCGTTTACGATGTTTGCCAAATCAGCGCCTGCAAAACCAGCAGTTGCTCTTGCCAAAGACTGAAAATCCACATCCTTATCAATTTTTACATTTTTAGAGTGAATTTTAAGAATTGCTTCACGACCTTTAACATCTGGTCTATCAACAACAACTTGTCTATCAAAACGCCCCGGACGAAGCAAGGCTGGATCCAAAACATCAGGTCGGTTTGTAGCAGCAAGCAAAATCAAACCTTTTTGGTTATCAAAACCATCCATTTCTACAAGAAGTTGGTTCAAAGTTTGTTCTCTCTCGTCGTTTCCACCAAGATTGTTTACACGACTTTTTCCAATGGCATCCAACTCATCAATAAAAATGATACATGGCGCTTTTTCACGAGCTTGTTTGAA
>JAXJWW010000082.1:0-76690 GCA_036307825.1 Treponemataceae bacterium
GTTGCTGAGTTGCTGAGTTGCTGAGTTGCTGAGTTGCTGAGTTGCTGAGTTGCTGAGTTGCTGAGTTGCTGAGTTGCTGAGTTCTTAATTTAAACTTCGTTCTCATAAACAGAGTATAGCATAGTAAGATAAAATTAACAATAAAAATTTACAATATATGGGATAAATTATATAAAATTTTCTGTTAAAACAACAAACATGTATTTGCAAAAAATAAACATTTTCTTCTTGTAGATGATAATAATGAGAGGTGATATTATTATTTTTAAGAAATTTGAAGACTTTCATAGAGTCAAAGTTTACAAATCACAATAAGTGTGGTCTATCTTATAGATATATAGGAATTATACAAATCCCGTCAAGCAAAAAAAAGAAACCTTGCATTTTATTTTAATGCAAGGTCTGATTTTCATAAGATTTAGCAAAAATTTAATCTTCAAACAAAATTGCAATTTCCTTAGCATATTTTTCTGCAATTTTATGGCGCATCATTTCTTGTTTTGCTGAAAGTTCTTCGCCAACTTTAAAGCTTTCTTGAAGTAAAACAAATTTGTAAATGCGTTCGCAAGTTCTAAATTCTTTAGAAGAATTGATTTTATTATCAATTTCACTTTGAATAAGATTTTTTACTTCGGCACTTTCAAGAACACCTTCATAGTATTCATTTGGAACACCATTTTCTGCAGCCCAGGCCATAACATTTTCTTTTGAAGGAACAATCAAGGCACCAAGATATTTTTTATCCTGTCCCATAACAACAACGCTTTCGATAAAATCACTTCCCTTCAATTCACCTTCGATTACAGCAGGTTCGATATTTTCTCCACCTAATAAAACGATAGTATCTTTTGCACGACCAGTAATTTTAATTTCGTTATCGTAACTCATCATTCCTAAGTCGCCAGTGTTTAGCCAACCGTCTTTATCAATAATTTGTTCTGTTAAATCTGGACGATTAAAATATCCTTTCATAATTTGATCCCCACGAGCAAGAATCAAACCTTTCTTTCCTGGAGGAAGTGGTTCAGATGAAACAATTTGTCCATGGCTTTCTGCAACAATTTTGATTTCACAACAAGGAAGAACTTCACCAACACAACCCTTTCTTGGCTTTTTGAAATTTCTCAAAGAAAGAATTGGAGCTGTTTCTGTCATTCCGTAACCTTCCAAAAGATTAAATCCGATAGCGCTATAAAATTCATCAACTTCTTTTTGTAATGCACCACCACCAGAAATACCAGCGATAAATTTACCACCAAGTTTTTCCCGAATTTTCTTAAATACTAAAACATCACCTAATGCATTCAAAGGAAGAAGCAAAATAAATGGAATAACAGCTACAACTGCATCTAACCAGCGAAGTCTAAGCTTATATTGACAAACACATCCTGTAAGATGAGCTTTGCACCAAGCAAATTTTTTACCAACTGAAATAAAAAACTTAAACATTGCATATTTTATTCCACCTGCTTTTTTCATAGAACGATAAACACCGGTTACTAAAGATTCCCATAAACGAGGAACACCGCACATCCATTGTGGTTTAATTGTAGCAAAATCTGCAATCATAACTGATGCAAGAGGTTTTGAATAAGCAATTCCACTTCTTAAAGCAATTACAACATATTGAATACAGCGTTCAAAACTGTGCCAAATAGGAAGAACAGTAATCCACATTTCGTTTGGTTTTGCAGGTAGAACATCAGGAATAATTTCCAATTGTGCCAAAAAATTTCTGTGAGTTAACATTACCCCTTTAGGAGTTCCTGTTGTTCCAGAAGTAAAAATCATTGTTGCAACTTCATTTCCGTCAGTCATTGTCATTTCAGATTCTATAATAGCTTTTAAGTGAGGATCTTTATCTAAAAGATTTTTTCCTTCTTCAAGAAGTTTATTATAGAAGAAAACTTCAATTCCATTTTTGTTTGCGTTTTTTATAGTTTCTGAATCACATTCATCAAAAAGAATTGCAACTTTCAAATTAGGAACTTCAGAAATATCTTCTAAAACTTTTTGTAACTGTTTTGCATTTTCAAAAAATGAAAATTCACATTTTACATAATTTAAGATAAAGCGAATTTCTTTTCCCATAGAATCGCAACCTCTAGGAACATCACAAGCACCTAAAGACATAATTGCAAAGTCAGTTATCAACCATTCTCGTCTATTATCAGAAATAAGACCAATTGGATTACCCCGCTTAATTCCTAAATCACGCAACTTTGCCGCAAAAGCAATTATTTCTTGATAAACTTGTTTATAAGTATAATTTTCAAATTTTCCATCTTTATTTTTTGCAAACTGAACAACTGTATTCCCAAAAGTCAAAGCTCTATCTTGAAACATAAGTGGCAAGTTTTTTGGTAAAGTCTTGTCGTAATTAACTTCTCTAATTTTTTTCATAATTTAATCCCCAAAATAATTATTTAATAAACTTAATTTGACACTATCACATATTTTGTCATTATGCAATATTAAAATGAAATTTTTTTCAAAAAAAGGATAAAAAAACAATATTGAAATTGATATAAATTTTTCGTAGAATGAATTTATGGAAATGATTACTTATCTTGCAAAAGTTGGAGAACTTACTTTAAAAGGCGGAAATTTACGAGAATTTGAGCGCAGACTTGTTCAAAATACTCAACTTTATTTAGAATCTATTAAATCAAGGGTAACTTTACGCGCTGGAAGAATGTACATTGATTGCGAACCAGATGGTTGTCAAGCAGTTGAATTTGCACTTTCTCATCTTATCGGAATTACAGGTTGGGCAAAAACTCGTATTGCAGAAAAAAATATTGATTCAATAAAAAAAGCTGTTATGGAAGAAGCTCTTTTAGCTAAAGAAAAAGGAGCTAAAACTTTTAAAATTGAATCTCGCAGAAGTGAAAAAAGCTTTCCTTTGAATTCTTATGAACTAAGTTGCGAAGCCGCCAGTGATATTTGTGAACAAGATTTATTAAAAGTTGATGTTCACAATCCAGATGTAACAATCAATATCGAACTTAGAGAAAGATGTTTTGTTTTTAGCGATGCAATAAAATCTTGTCGTGGACTTCCAGTTGGAACTGGCGGAAAAGGACTTTTACTTTTATCAGGTGGAATCGATTCCCCAGTTGCAGGTTACAGAATGATGCGACGAGGTATGAAAGTGGAATGTTGTTATTTTCACGCATATCCATATACTTCAGATGAAGCTCGAAAAAAAGTTGAAGATTTGGCACAGATTATCAGTCATTATGGATTAGAAACTCATATCAACATTATTCCATTTACTGATGTTCAAATGAAGATAAAAAAATTAGCTTCAGAAATGCCAACTGCTCCAGACGGTCTAAAAACTGAATCTTACAGCACACTTTTGTTACGAATGTGTATGATGAAAACTGCCAACCTTTTGGCAAAAAGACTTCATTGTCAATGTATTATTACAGGTGAAAGTCTTGGGCAAGTTGCCAGTCAAACTGTAGAAAATATGGAAGTTACAGAAAGTTGTTGTGATTTTCCTCTTTTACGCCCATTAGTTGGAATGGACAAAGAAGAAATTGTTGAAACTTCAAAATTTATTGGAACATACGAAACTTCAATTTTGCCTTACGAAGATTGTTGTGTATTATTCTCTCCAAAACATCCTGTAATTAGAGCAAAAGTTGAAGTTGCACAAGAACTCTACAATGCAATGCAAGTTGATGATTTAATCCAAGAAGCATTCGAAAAACGAGAAGTTAAACAATTCTTAGTAAGAGACTTTGTTGAAGAAAACTTTTCAAACAAGTAATTTTATAAAAAAAATTCAAAAACTAAAAATTATGATTGTGCCATGAGTTTATGAATAAACTCGGTACAATCTGTTTCTAGTTCAAGATTTTTAGTACTTTCTTTTACTTTTTCATAGTATTCATCATCAGAAAACAACTGAGCAATTTTATCGCTAATAGCCTTTGGCTTTTGAATAAACCAACCAGCTTTATTTTCATAAACAAATCGAACATTTCCTAATTCTTGCCCGTGAATAAAGGTTGAAATAATTACAGGAGTATTTGTAACAAGCATTTCAAGAACAGTTGCAGGGCCTGCTTTTACAATGGCGCAATCAGAAAGTTTTACAAGTTCATCTAAAAAAGTTACAAAACCAAAAACGAACAAATTAAAATTAGGATTTAATTTCTTTATCATCTCCAAAGTTTTTTTAGTCTTTTTTCCACGACCACAAACAACAATTACAGAAAAATCAACTTTTTTTGCAATAAATTCAGAAATAATATTGAAAGTTCCAGGTAACCCTTCTCCTCCGCCAGAAATTAAAACAACTCGTTTATCTCTAGGAATTCCATATTTATCTCTTAACGCTAAAATTTCTTCATCAGAATTTTTAGTTAAAAACTTATCATTAAGAAGAATAGGCATAATCTCAACATTTTCTGGTTTACAACCACATTTTTCTATAGCAATTTGTCTAGCTTGATTTGAAAAAACATAAGATTTAACACCTCTTGTAAAAAACCAAGCAGAAGGTGCTGTAAAAGGATCAGTAACAATCGTAGAAAGATTTACTTTTTTTCCACTTTTTCTAATTGCAGTTTTTGCAGAAGGTGTAAGAGCAAAGTGAAAAGAAATAATATCTGTAATATCATCATTGATAATCTTTTCTTTCAAATAATGTGAAGTTTGTGGATTCAAAAATTTTTGTGTAATTTTTTGAAAAGTTCTATGTTGACCAAAATCATAAACAAAATGCCACAATCCTGGAACAATAGTACACATACTGTGATAGCCTTTTTCAAAAACCCATCTAGAAACAAAATTTGATTTATCAAATCCATTTACAAGCTGAATATTTGCATCAGGATATAATTTTTCTATTTTAGCTTTTAAAACTCTTGCAGAAGATAAATGTCCACCACCAGTATTTAAATACAAAAACATAAAATTTCTTTTAGCCATAAAAACTCCCAAAAAAAGCTAGAAAAATTATTTCGAATAAGAAATTTCTTTTCAAAAGTTTCTTATCAATTTTAATTATACATCAACTTTAGCACTTACACAAAAACAATTTTCCTTGTATACTAAACATTATACACATATTTGATAAAATTTAAAGGTTTTTAGGTACAAAATGAATAAAACTGACAAAGAAACTCTATACAATTTATTAGTAACAAGTCAATCATATTTTAATGGTTTTAGAGATAATTCTGCAAATATGCCTACTTTTAGTGATGATATAATTCAAAATCCACCCATAAAGCAAGAAAATTTATGTCAAGAAAATATACAGCAAAAACCAACAGGAATAACTCTAGAAACCTTATATGATAAAATTACCCAATGCGATAGATGTGGACTTTGTAGAACAAGAAAACAAACGGTTCCAGGAACAGGTGTTACTCGACCATTAGTAATGGTAATCGGCGAAGGTCCTGGAGCAGACGAAGATGAACAAGGACTTCCTTTTGTTGGAAAAGCAGGACAACTTTTAGACAAAATGCTTATTGCGATAAATCTTTCTAGAAACACAAATTGCTATATTGCAAACATCGTAAAATGTCGTCCACCTGCAAACAGAGATCCTTTACTAGACGAATGTAATGCCTGTATGCCATATCTTGAAACACAGATTCATATTTTAAAACCAGCTATGATTTTAGCAGTTGGAAGAGTAGCTGCGCACAATTTATTTAAAACTTCCGACCCTGTAAATAAAATGCGTGGAAATATTTATGATGTTCATGGAATACCTGCCATGATGACATATCATCCATCGGCTTTGTTGCGTGACGAAACACTAAAACGACCAGCATGGGAAGATTTAAAACTTTTTAGAACTAAACTTGATTCTCGACTAAGGGATTTAGCACTAGAAAAAAAATAAGGATTTTTTATGTCAGAGTTTTTAGAAGTTTTAGTAAATCTCCCATTACCTCAAAGTTTTACTTATAAAAATTTAGATTCTCAAAATAAAAAAGTCAAAGAAGTTAAAATTGGTTTACGATGTGAAGTTTATTTTGGTGCAAGAAAAATGATTGGTTGCATTATCGGAGTTTCTGAAAGTTTACCAAAATCCTGTACGATTCCAGAAGAAAAAATCAAACCGATTTTAAGAATTATTGATGATGAACCTTTGTTTTTTCAAGAACAAATTAAATTGTCAGATTGGATTTCAAAATATTATTTATGTTCCCAAGGCGAAGCTTTATTTACAATGCTTCCATCAGGAAAGCGTGAAACAAGTTTTTCTTCTCTTTCATTTGAAGAAGATGAAAAATCTTTTGTTCAAAAAAAATTATCTGAAGAACAAGAAATTGCAATAAATGGAATTTTAAATTCTGAAGATAAAAATATTTTTCATTATTTATATGGCGCAACTGGAACAGGAAAGACAGAAGTATTTTTATCTTGTGCAGAAAAAATTTTGCAAAAGGGCAAAGGTGTAATTTATCTTGTTCCAGAAATTAGTTTAACTCATCAAGTAATTGAAGCGGTAACAAATCGATTTGGAAATACAGTTGCAGTTTTGCATTCAGGATTAACTGGAAGTCAAAAATTAAAAGAATGGAATAGAATTATAAACAAAGAAGCAAGAATTGTAATTGGTGCTAGAAGTGGAATTTTTGCTCCGGTTCCAGATTTAGGTTTAGTAATTATCGACGAAGAACATGACGGTTCATATAAATCAGGAACTACACCTCGATACCACGCACGACAAATTGCAATGAGAATTTGTACCGACAAAAAAATTCCTTTGATAATGGGAAGTGCAACACCTTCTGTTGAAGCATGGCAATTAATGAAAGATAAAAAAATTAAAACACATACTTTAACAAAACGATTAGCAGGTGGCTGTCCTCCAGAAATTCAAATTGTAAATCTTTCAAAACCTTCACCAGACGGAAGAAAAACAGAAGGTGCAATTTCGCCACAACTTGAAGATGAAATTCGTCAAACATTACAAGAAGGAAAGCAAACAATTTTATTTTTAAATCGTCGAGGCTTTTCTCATTTTTTCAAATGTTCATCTTGTGGTTACGAACTTAAATGTAAAAACTGTTCAGTTTCAATGACATATCACAAAGTGCAAAAAAAATTGATTTGTCATTATTGCGGATGGAATTTAAATTCTCCTACACAATGCCCAGAATGTAATTCTTTTGATGTTGGATATTTTGGTTTTGGAACTGAATTTATTGAAGAAGAAGTAAAATCAAAATTTCCAAATGCAACTGTTGAAAGAATTGACACAGACAATTTATCAAGCCAAAAAGAATTGCAAGAAAAATTAGATTTATTTAGAAATAAAAAAATTGATATACTGCTCGGTACACAAATGGTTGCAAAAGGTTTGAACTTTCCAAATTTAAAACTTGTTGGTGTAATTATGGCAGACACAGGTTTACACCTTCCTGACTTTAGAGCAGCAGAAAGAACTTTCTCTTTAATTGTTCAAGTTGCAGGCCGAGCGGGAAGATTTTTTCCAGACGGAAAAGTTATTGTACAAAGTTACACACCAAAACGAAGTGCAATTTATTTTGCTTGCAAAAATTATATCGAAGATTTTTACAATGAAGAATTAGAGCAACGACAAATTTTATCATTTCCACCATTTGCAAGATTGATAAGATTAGTTTTTCGTTCTGCAAACAAAGATGTTGCTGAGAATGCAGCAAATTCAGCTGCGGAAATTTTAGAATCCTTTATCGAAAAATACAATTATGAAAACTACGAAGTTCTAGGGCCAAGTGAATGTCCGTTATCAAAAATTTCTGCAAATTATCGATATCAAATTATTTTGCGTTCAGAAAGTATTAAAACAATTCAATCTGCAACGGCAAGATTTATTTACAACTACAAAAACAAACAAGGCATTTACATTGAAGTTGATGTTGACCCAACAAATTTATTGTAAGATTCGTTGTATTCATTTTTTTCTTCTTGCGTTAAACAATCTTTTGAATACAATGCTTTTTCAAATAAAAATCCGATTTTATATAATTCGTTTTTTTGTGATTCAAAAACTTTTATCATCAAGGAAATATATTCCATTGGTGTCATTGAATCTGTAAGCCCAATATTTTTTTCTTCCCCAATTGAAACAAGTTTAAAAAATATTTTTGCAAACTCACCAATTTCTTTTTTCTTCTCTTTTGACATTTCTGTCTTTTCAGTTTTTTTAATAAAATCAGAATATAATTTTTTTTCTCTCTCAATTCTAAAACCAGATTTATTCTTTTGCCCAGAAAATAAATTAACAAAAAATTCTTTAATATTATTAATAAAAGATTTTAAGATTTTAAATAATTTATTTTCTTTAATAAAGTTTCTAAATTTTTTACTGAACAACGGTAAAAACAGAAATACTATAAAAACTATAATTGAAACAATAATTATTATCATGTTAACAATTTTTTTAAATCGTTCAGTATTATCAGTAGCTTCTATTGCTAAATATTTTAAATCTTCTTCTGATAAACTTGTATCACCCATATTAGGCAACAAAATATCAGGTAATTCTTCATGCATTGTTTCGTACAAATCATTAGGACCATCAGGAATAAGAGATGACAAAAAAGAAATAATTTTTACGATGAAAGAATTTTCAAAATCAAATTGAAAATTTTTATCGATTATTTTGTGTCCAGGTGAAACAACAAAAGCAAGTGAAAAGCAAATAATTAAAATTGCAAAAACTGCAAGTAATCTTTTTACAGCAAATTGAAAAATTGATACTATTCCCATTCCACCAAAACGTAATTCGTCTAAAGAATTTTTTATATAAGCACATAAAAAAAAGTGCAAACAAATCATTGTTATAAAAAAACAAATACTTCGTATAGAAAAATTATATGCATTTAACCAAGAAATTAAAATTATAAAAGAAATAAACGAAACAAAAACAAGAGAAATAGTTTTTAAACTTCTTAATGCGAAAATAGATTTTTCCATTAAAAATTCATCATCGCGCAAAGCCCGATAAAGATTTTCGCCAGACTTTCCTTCTGAAATTATTAAAAAATAATTCCAAATAGAAAATGTACTTTCAAAATAAAAATCTAAAAACCAAAAAATAAAATTTATAAATAAAATATAAAAATCTTTTCCAGATAAAATAAATTTTTGAGGAAAAGATTTATCATTAAAAAGTACAAGTATTAAATAAACAAAAATTACTGCAAAAATAATAATTCTTGTTTTAGAAAGAGTTTTTAAATTCAACACATCAACGATAGAAAAAGTTAGTGTAGAAAAAAATAAAGTAATGAATGAAATTAAAACAAATTTCAAATTAAAATAAAAAAACGAAGGAACAGCTTCTGCTAAAAAAGACTGAAATGTAAAAATAAAAAACAGAGGAATAAAAATTGAAATAAATTTTTGAATAAAAACATATTTTAAATTTATTTTCATGAATCTTCCTCACATAAAAAATATTTAATATTTAATTTTCTTTCGAAATATTCTAACAAAGATTTTACTTCTTCATCAATTTCTTTTGGTCCAACATAATAAAAATCAGTATTTGAATTTAAATGCCATAAAGCTTTTTTTAGATTATCCAATGAAGAAAAATTTTTCTTTTCAATTGGTTGCAATAAAGCAGTCATATCAAGTAAATTTTCTGTTTGATTTGCTCTAATTGAAAAATAAGGTTGCATTTCATTTATTTCATCATCAGAAGATTTTATAATTCCATTAGAAGCAAAACCATTTTCTTGTTTTAATCTTTTTGAATACATCAACAAAGAAGCTGAAATTTCTACAGCCTTCTCAATCACTTTGTATCTAAATTGATCAGGATAGTTATCTAAACATAAATCTAAATAAACAAAAAAAGGTGAATTAAGAGAATCTTGAAATTCATTTGTAAATAATTTTCCAAAACGCGCACAAACTTTCCAGTTGATTCTTTTAAATTCATCACCACTTTGATATTCACGAATTGAACGATACAAAGATAAATCTTCATATCTTTTATCATTTACGATAATTTCACCCTGAGGAATTCCTTCTTTTACTAAAAAATTAAGTTCCCGTTTTGCAGGAATTACTAAAACACGACATTTTTCATTGTTTACAATTTCAATATTAAAAAATCCCAAAGGATCTGAAGTTTTTAAAACCAAAGGCGAAATAAAAAATTCACCTCGAGTATTACCAGAAACATTGTACTTCAAAAAAGTTTTTCGTTTTGCCCCAAGTGAAACACAAAACCTTGCACCTTCACCAAAAGTTTGTAAAGGTGCAGGAGAGTCAAAAACTTCTGAATAAATTATTGGTAAAAAAGAATTATTGCAAACTTCAATTGTAACACAAAAATAATCTGTTCTGTTTATTCTAAATTCTTTAACAGTTCTTTTTACAGTAATATTTTTTGAAAGTACTCTTGAATAAATCCAAGATAACAAATACAAAAGCATTAAAAAACTTGAAATTACTTGAATCATCTTATTTGCAGAAAACAAAAAAGCACATAATCCAAAAATTATCAAAATGAGTTTTTTTATAAATTGTATTTCACTTCCAGATTTATTGCTCATTTTTACTTTGCACTATAATTTGGAACTGGTTCTTGTTCAAGAATTCTAGAAATAACTTCTTCATTTGTATAACCTTTCATTAAGGCATTAGGTTTTAAAATAATGCGCTTATTAAAAACAAAAGGAACTAAAGTTTTAACATCATCAGGAACTACATAAGTTCGATTATGAATTGCAGCGTAAGCCTGACAAGCTTTATACAAAGCAATAGAACCACGAGGTGAAACTCCAACTTGAATAGCGTCATCCTTTCTTGTTGCATTTACTAATTGTAACATATAATCAAGAACAACTCTTTCAACATGAACATCAACAATATCATTTTGACAAGTGATAATATCTTGACTTGTAACACATGGTTTTACATTTTCAATTGGATGCTGAATACTTCTTTGAGCTTCTATAATTGTAATTTCATTTTCTACATCTGGATATCCGATAGAAAGAGACATCATAAATCGGTCTTTTTGAGCTTCCGGCAAAGGGAAAGTTCCTTCAGATTCAACTGGATTTTCTGTAGCTATTAGAAAGAAAGGTTCAGGCATTTTATATGTATTTCCGTCTACACTTACCTGACCTTCAGCCATTGCTTCCAAAAGTGCAGATTGAGTTCTAGGTGTTGCACGATTCAACTCATCAACTAAAACCATAGAAGACATAATCGGACCTGTTCTAAATTGAAATTCCTGAGTTTTTGGATTGAACACAGAACAACCAGTTACATCAGCAGGCATTAAATCTGGTGTACATTGAATACGAGAAAAACTTGAATCAATTGATTTTGATAAAGTTTTTGCCAAAACAGTTTTCCCTGTTCCAGGAACATCTTCCAATAGAACATGACCTTTTGCAAATAGAGTTGTTAAAATCAATTCAACAACTTCAGTTTTGCCTTTAAAAACACTCATTATTGATTCTGCAATTTTTTCAGCTGATTCTGAAATAAATTTTACAGATTTAGTTAATTCTTTTTTTGAAGCTTCCATATTTGATATTATACCACACCTTGAAAAAAAATGTAAAAAAAAAAGGTTGAGTCAGAAAAATTTCTACTCAACCTAAACTGTCGGGTCCGGAGGGACTCGAACCCCCTACCTACTGCTTAGAAGGCAGTTGCTCTATCCAGATGAGCTACGAACCCAGCGACATATATGAATATATCAAATATCAAAAAAAAAGTCAAATACTAAATCAAAGTTTTATTAAAATATCCTTTAATTATCAAAATCAGATTCACTGATAACAATGTATCCAAGTGGTTCTAATTGACTATATTTATAAGTAAAATCTGGTGTCATACCAATTGAAACTGCATAGGCATTTACATACCAAACATTTTCTGTATTTTCATCTGTTAGTTGAACATACTTTACATCAATATTATCTTGCTCTGGAATTGAATTTTGATAAGAACGATCATTAACAACTGTATTAGATGAAGAAGAATAAAAAGAAAAAGTTGATTCATTTTCTCTTAAAGGAATTGCAATATCGGAACCATCCATCACATATTGACCAGAAATTTTAATACCTGCCCGATACGGATCGTCCACGTAACCTTCTGTAAATAAACGAATTTCCACACTTCTATTATTCTCAGCTTTTGAAACTAAAGGGATATCATTATTTGATAATATCATTTTTTGATAACCTAATGCTTCTGCTCTATTATAACCTTTATCAGAAAACTCGCTATCATAATTATTTATAGAGAAACTATCAGTTGTTAATTGGGATAATGTATTATAAATTTTATAGATTACAGCAGTTCCCGTGTAAATATCCATTCCTTTATTTTCTACATCAGCAGTTCTAAAAGAAAAATATCGTCCAAGAGCTTCTGTATTTTCGTTTACGATTTGTGAGTCTGAAGGTGGATAAAGAATATAGTAAACATCTAATCCACAAGAAATAGAAAAGACGCACATAATTAGAGCTAAACCAAGAAAAACATATTTTTTGTAATTATGTACGCCTTTTTTCATTTTATTCAGAAACAACCTGTGTATCAATAAGAATTAATCTTGAATTTGCTAAATCAGCCCATTCTGAGTCAGAATATGAGTTCAAGATATTTTTGTATTCAATAATAGCTTGTTCTGTTTTTCCTTGTGTTTCATACAAACGAGCAAGACTAAACATTGCATGTGGTTTTAATTCAAAAGATTCATTGTTTAGTGCTAATAAATAGTATTTTTCAGCGTTAACTACATCAGCTAATTGTTCGTAACAAACAGCAGCATTGTAATATGAAATTCCAGCAAGATATGATTTAGCAATATCTCCAGCTTTTACCCAAGCGTCTAAAGAATTTTGCCAATCAGCATTTTTGAAATATGTTTCAGCAATCATCATATATGCTCTTACAGTATTTCCATTTTTTCCATTTGACTCTGCAAATGATTTTACATCTGTTAAAAATTTTTCTTCTGCAGCTACAAGTTCATCACCCTCTAAAGTTGAATTTGCCTTCATTAAGTTATAAACAGCTGAATCTAAAAAATTAGCACCATTCATTTTTGCTTTTGCTGATACTGTTGTAAAAATACCAACACCAACAGAAGCAACAACTAATAAAATTAAAAAAACAATCCAAAATTTTTGTGTTTTTGCAAAAAATCCACCTAAAACATCAGAAGCAGTTTTTTCATTTTTTGTATTTTCCATAATAATAAACCTCATTTAATAAATTTATTTTCGTATATCAAGATCACTCATCAATTTTGAAAGATAAGTTCTCTGAATCCCCATGATTTTTGCAGCTTCAGTTTGATTCCAAGAAACACAATCTAAAATTTGTATAACAAAATTTTTCTTAAATTTATGTAATGCAATTTTCAAATTTCTATCAGAATCTAAATCAACTGAATGACAATCAAAAATATCTTCATTTTTAACAGTCAATGGCAAATTTACATCCTTAATTATTGGAGGTTGACCAAGAATACATGCTCTTTCTACAGCATTTTTTAATTCTCTTACATTTCCTTGCCAATAATAATCATATAACATTTCTAAAGCATTTTGTGTAAATCCAGTAAAATTTTTTTTCAATTTTTTACTAAAAATCTCACAAAAATTCATTGCTAAAGGCTCAATATCCTCTTTTCGATAACGCAAAGCAGGAATTTTTATAGGAAAAGCATTTAACCTATAATACAATTCACGCAAAAAACTTCCGTCATTTACTTTTGATTCTAAATCAATTGATGAAGAAGCTACAATTCTTGAATTACATTCACCACTTTGAATATAACTAAGAAGCATTTTTTGTAAATTCAAGGGAAGAAATCCAACTTCATCAAAAAAAATAGTACCATTTGAAGATATTTTTAAACTACCTTCATTTTTTTGATTTGAAGAATCATCTCCAAAAATTTCACTTTTTAACAACTGATTTGATTTAGAAAAACAATTTACTCGTACAAATAAATCATTGCGCCTTAAACTTTTTAAGTGAATTTGCTCAGCAACTAAACTTTTACCAACTCCGTTTTCGCCATGTATAAGAACCGGAGAATTTGTCGGTGCTATTTTGGTAACAACTGAGATTATGTCCAACATTTGAGGACTTTTTGCAACAAAGTTACGATACATAAACAACTAGAATTGATAAGGTCTATATAGATAAAACGCATTGTCAAAAAACTTCAACAATGCGTTTATTATCTAAAAATTAGTTTTTGTTTTTAAGTAAATCACCAAAAGGTGTATATGCTTCATCATCATTACTATTTGATGTTGACATATATTGTGAAATTTCATCTCTTTGAATTTTTTGTTTATATTCTTTTA
Source organism: Treponemataceae bacterium (assembly GCA_036307825.1). Taxonomy (GTDB): domain Bacteria; phylum Spirochaetota; class Spirochaetia; order Treponematales; family Treponemataceae; genus RGIG9060. The sequence continues at coordinate 14,331 of JAXJWW010000082.1, forward strand.
CAGAGAATCCAACTTTCTGTTTTGCAACATTAACATCAACAACATAAACATTGATTTTGTCGCCAACGTTATATTTTTTAACAGCATCTTCAAAAGATTCTTCTCTATTTTCACAAAGATTTGACTTATTAACTAAACCTTCGATACCTTCTTCAGCTTTAACAAAGATACCAAAATCTGTAATTGAAACAACTTCACCTTCAAGAGTTGAACCTGCTTTATGTTCCTTAGCAAATTTTTCCCATGGATTGTCAGAAAGTTGTTTAACACCAAGACGGATTTTGTGGTTATCTGGATTATTTTCGATAACTACAACTTCGATTTCTTGATTTACAGCGAGTTCACCACCAAAGTGTTTTGTATTTTTTGTCCAAGACCAATCATCAACTGAAAGATATCCATCGATACCATCTTCAAGTTCGATAAATGCTCCTGTATTTGTAATTTTAACAACTTTGCGTGTAAGTTTTGTTCCAACTGGATATTTTTCTGTAATTGTATCCCATGGATTTTCAGAAACTTGTTTAAGACCAAGTGAAACACGACCGTTTTGGATATCATATCCAAGAATCATACATTCAACTTCATCACCAATTTTTACAACTTCTGATGGTTTGTTAATTTTCTTTGTCCAAGAGAATTCACTGATGTGAGCAAGACCTTCGATACCTTCTTCAAGTTCGATAAATGCACCAAATTCAGTAAGTTTTGTTACTTTACCTTTTACGATATCATTTACATTGTACTTGTCTTCGAAGTGCAACCATGGATCTTCTGTAAAATGTTTAAGAGAAAGATTAATTCTCTTTTCTTCTGGTTCAAGACGAATAACTTTAACTTCGATTTCTTGACCTTTTTTTACAAAATCTTTTGGTCGAGTAACATGTCCCCAACTCATATCATTGATATGAAGAAGACCATCAAATCCACCTAAATCGATGAAAGCACCAAAACTTGTAAAACTTTTTACAGTTCCTTTTACAACTTCTCCAATTGAAATTTCATTGAAGAATTTGTCGCGGTTTTGAGTCATTGACTCTTCAAGATATTTTCTGCGGTTTACAACAACATTTGTTTTACTGTCTGTAAACAATCGTTCAATGTAGAATTTACTCTTTGTTCCAATGAGTTTTTCTGCTTTTTCAACTTTTTGGCTGTCAGATTGGCTGATTGGAAGGAAAGCTCTAATTCCACCACCTAAATTTACATCATAACCGCCTTTAACAACCTTTTCGATTGTTCCTTCAACAGGAGTCTTTTCTTTATAAGACTGGCGTACATTCTTCCAAAGTTGTTGAAAATCAGCTTTTTGCTTTGAAACAATAACTTCACCATGTTTATTCTCTTTTGTAACGAGAACAACAGATACAACATCACCAACTTTCGGTACATCCGAAAACTCCGCAATTGGGATTTTCCCTTCTGACTTGTATCCCACGTCAACGAAAACTTGGTCTGGTGTAACTTGTACTACATAACCATCAACAAGCTGACCTTCTTCGAGAGATTCAAGACTTTTTAGATACTTTTCTTGTAATTGTGTCTGAATGTTGTCTTTGGAGTTAAGACCTTCATCCATTACCACGTCCTTCTGTTCCATATTAAACCCTTATAAATGTATTTTGCTTAGAATTATCGCACAAACTTCGTCAATGGTCAATAGCGAAGTGTCAATATATGTAGCATCTTCTGCAATTTTAAGAGAACCTTCTTTTTTATTTTTATCAATTTCGTCCCTTTTTTCGATTGCAGCTTTAATTTCTTCCAATGATAAATCACTTACACCTTGGTCAAAACGTCTTTTTGCTCGAACATCAGAGGAAGCATCGAGATAAAATTTGTGTTCAGCATTTGGAAAAACCACAGTTGTAATATCACGACCTTCGCAAACTACACTTTGTTTTTCTGTAATTTTACGAAGTTTTTTGTTCACGATATGACGCAATTCCACAATGGCAGAAATTGGAGAGGAATGTTCAGAAATAATATCTTGATGAAGCAAATGATTTACATCTTCTCCATTCAAAATAAGATGATTATCAATATAATCTAAATCTAGACTTTCTGCATGTTCCAAAATTTTTTCTTCATTAGTTAAATCAATTTTATTTTGTAACAAAGAAAGTGTAATTCCTCGATAAAAACTTCCGGAATTTAAAAAAGTAATATTTAGTTTTTCTGAAATTAATTTTGCAATGGTACTTTTTCCTGTTCCAGCAGGACCGTCAATAGCAACTATCATAATATTTTCCTTTATGTTGAATTATTCACAGTTTTCACAAAGTGATAAAAGATTTTTTACATCATCTTGAGTAAGTTCTCTAAAATTTCCACTTTGAAGACCTTCAACTTTTATATTACCAATTCTAATTCTAGTTAAGGCTTTAATTCCAATTTCAAAACTATCAAAAACTCGTCGAATTTCACGATTTTTACCCTCGATTAAAACAACTCGCATTCTTCTTGAGTTTATAAGTTCAGCATCCTTTGCTTTATAAAAAACACCTTCAACTCGTAAGCCTTTTTTAAACTTTTCTGCCAAATTTGCAGGAATTGGAATACTTGTATCAACAATATATTCTTTTTCGATTTGTGCCGATGGATGTGAAATCTTTGCGGCAAAATCACCGTCGTTTGTAAAAAGAATCAAACCACAAGAAAACATATCAAGTCGGCCAACATTATAAAGTCGTTCTGTAAAATGAGGTTTTAGTAAATCGGCGGCAACTTGTCTTCCTTTTTCGTCAGCAAGGGAACAAACATATCCGGCTGGTTTAAAAAGCAAAACATAACGCAAGTTTTCTTCAAAACTGATTTTTTTACCATCAACAGTAACTTCATCTTTTGATGAAACTTTTGTTCCAAGTTGAGTGATTTTTTCACCATTAACACAAACTCTTCCGTCTGTGATGATTTTTTCACTAGCACGACGACTTGCAACACCACACTTTGCAAGATACAACTGTAAACGCATTTCATCGTTGGCGTTACTATTTTGAGAAGAATTATTTGTAGAATTAAATTTATTATCTTGCAAGTTCAAATCGCTCACTTTCTGTTTCTTCAAGTTTTGGCAAATCTGAAATACTGTTCAAACGGAAGAATTTCAAAAATTCTTTTGTTGTACCAAACTGAACAGGCTTTCCTGGTGCATCTTTTTTTCCAACTTCTTTGATTAAATTTCGTTCTGCTAAAAGACGAATCATATTATCTGCTGAAACACCTCGAATTGCTTCAATTTCAGCGCGAGTAATTGGTTGAGAATACGCAATAATTGAAAGAGTTTCCATTGCAGCTTTAGATAATTTTGCTTCTGATTTTTTTCCGTATCTGTCTTTTAAGCATCCCCAAAGTTCTTTTTTAGGTGTAATTACCCATCCACCAGAAATTTGAGTTAATTCAATTCCTGAATCTTCAGCAGCGTATTTTTCTTGTAATTTTTGCAAAGCAATTTCTACAACATCTCTTGAAAGTTCAGAGATTTTAGAAATCATATCTTCATTAAGTGGTTCAGAATCTAAAAATAAAATTGCTTCAACAATAGCGGTTTCTTGTTTCAAATTAAACTCCATGGGCTACAGTATATCCGTTTTATTGAGTATTTTTCAAGTTATGCAGCTTGATATGGGCGAATTTTTATATCACCAAACATACGATTTTGATAAATCGATGCCATCTTGAATTTTACAGCTTCAAGCAAGGCCATAAAAGCACAAACAATATCAAGAAGATTTTCTTTTCGAACAATCAATTCTGTAAAAGAACATTCACCGTTATTTTCGAGAAGTTCGTTCATCAATGTAATTTTTTCGCTTACAGAAATTTCTTCGTACATATCAAGAATTTTTTCTGCTGAATAAGAAGAAATCAAACTAGAGAAAGTTTTTAACAAATCCCAAGTATCAACTTTTTCCCACAATTCTTCTTCTTCAAATGGTAAAACTCGTTGAATTCGTTTTCTTTCAAAACTCCATTCTGATTCTTCTTCTTTTTCTTCCATAAGGTTAGAAAGTTTCTTGAATTTTTGATATTCAATCAATTTATCAACAAGCTCCTGACGAGGATCTTCAATTTCTTCACCTTCAAATGAAACTTCCATAGGAAGAAGCATTCTAGATTTTATGTACAACAAGTCTGCTGCCATTGCATAAAATTCAGTTAAATTTCCTAAATCAGTTGTAACAGCATAATCAAGATATTCTAAGAATTGTTCTGTAATTTCTGCAATTGGAATATCGTAAATATTTATTTCATTTTTCTTGATTAAATAATGTAAAACATCAAGAGGTTCTTCTCTATCTCCAACCACAAATTTTTGTTTTTCAGTTGTAATAGTTGTTTCTGATGTGAGTTCAAGTTCGTTTTCTGGAATCATAGGATTTCCCCTTAAAAATTTATTATAAAATCACAAGGGAAATTTTGAAAAAAACTTTACCCCTTGATCTGGAAGATTTTGCAAATAATCGCTATAAAATGCTCCACTTATAGGTTCGGCATATTTAGGAAAAATCTCAAGTAAAGGAATCAAAACAAATTGCCTTTCTTTCAAATTTTTATGGGGAATTTCAAGATTTTCTGTTTTTACAATTTTGTTTCCAAAAAGTTCTATATCAATATCTAAAGTTCTAGGCCCTTTGAAAATTTCTTTTTCACGATTTCGTCCAAAAGTCGCTTCGATTTGATTAACTTGTTTTAAAAGTTCTTCTGGGGAATTTTGATAAAAACCACAAACAACCATATTATAAAAATCCTGCTGATTTTCATAATACATCGCTTTTGTTTTGTAAATCGAAGAAAATTTAGCTGTTTTAGGCTCAAGGATTTTTTCTAATTCAGAACAAGCAAAAGTTAAAATTTCCACAGGAGAAAATTCTTTTTCCTTTTGCTTAAGAACTGAATTTGAACCTAAACCTAAAACAACCAATTCACTCATAATTAAAACAAACCACCTGTTGTTTCTGTAGGTGCAGGTTTTTCTGTTTTTTCAGCTTTTGCTTTTTTTTCAGTTTTTTCTTCGGCTTTTTTGTTTTTTAACACTTGCCCCGGAAAAAGTTTTTGTCTAATTTGATTTTCAACATCAACAGCAAAATCTTTATGCTCTGTCAAGAAGTTAATTGCACTTTCTTTTCCTTGACCAACTTTTTCTGTAGGAGTTGCATACCAAGCACCTTTTTTATCGATAAATCCATGTTTTACAGCAGAATCTAAAAGACTTGCCACATGAGAAATACCTTTTCCAAAGTAAATATCTAATTCAGCTTTTCTAAAAGGAGGAGCAACTTTATTTTTTACAACTTTTACACGAACTCTGTTACCAACAGCATCTTCTTCGCCTTTTGCATCGATAGATTCAATTCGTCTAACTTCAAGTCGCACAGAAGAATAGAATTTAAGAGCATTACCACCTGTTGTTGTTTCTGGATTTCCAAACATAACACCAATTTTCATACGAATTTGGTTGATGAAAATTAAAATACAGTTTGATTTTCCGATAATTGCAGTTAATTTTCGTAAGGCTTGGCTCATAAGACGAGCTTGAAGTCCCATGTGAGAGTCCCCCATATCGCCTTCAATTTCGGCTTGTGGAGTAAGCGCTGCAACTGAGTCCACAACAATTACATCTACAGCCCCGGAACGAACCAAACTTTCTGCAATTTCAAGAGCTTGTTCCCCTGTATCTGGCTGAGAAACCCAAAGTTCATCAATGTTAACACCAAGATTTTTTGCATAAACTGGATCAAGAGCATGTTCTGCATCAATAAAAGCTGCAATTCCACCTAATTTTTGAGATTCAGCAATTGCGTGCAAAGCCAAAGTTGTTTTACCTGAAGATTCAGGTCCGTAAATTTCGATAATTCTTCCCTTTGGATAACCACCAATACCTAAAGCTTCGTCCAAAAGAATTGAACCACTTGGCACAACTTCTATTCCTTCTGCATTTGCAGAAGTTCCTAATTTCATCAAAGAACCTTGACCAAACTGCTTTTCAATTTGAAGTCTAGCAGCTTCTAAAGCCTTTAATTTTTCTGAAGCATCTTCTGATGCACTAAAATCATTCATTACTTTTGCCACCTTATTTTCCCTCCCGTATATATAATAGGTGTAAATATTGAAAATAAATCTATTTTATAAAAAAAATTAATTTTTTTTTATTTTTTTATAATTTTTCGCCAGTTAAAGGTTGATAAACAGCCTTTCCTAACAAAAGCAATCTTCCATCATTAATACTAATTTTTGCAAGAACTTTTAATGGTTTTTCCGGATTTACAGAAATTTCAGAAGAAATTTGCAAAGGAGCAATTCCTTCGATTTTCTTCATATCTTCGTAACCTACAAGTAAATCTGCATTAAAAAAGTTTTCGTTAGAAATTACATTTGTAACTCGACCTGTCCAAATTACATAACAATCTTGATACAAATGCAAATCTTTAGAAACTTCAGCAAAAGTATACTGTTCTAACTTAGTATCAAAAACAGGCTCTTCAAGATAATCCATTAACTGACGAGCTTTTTGACGAATAGATGCAGATGCGTTTGAATTTAACAAAATATTGATACAACGTTGAGCTTCGTTATCATTATAAGTATTGTAAAATCTTTTTGCATCTTCATATATATTTTCAACTTCACTTTGAGTTAAAATATATTTATAAACAGAACTTGCTGTATTTTTTTCTGTTAAATTTGATTTATCTTGATAAGTTAAACTAAAACTTGATAAATCAGCTCGGTTATTTAAAGTTATTAAAGGTCGGATAAGAAAAAATCCACCAACAAGTAAAAACACAGAAGCTAAAGAAATCAAAATATGTGGTAAAAATGATTTTCTTGGAAGTTCCGGATAAAAAACCTTAATTTTTCCGTTGTAATTCCATTCAGTAATTGTATCCACATCACCGTATTTTTCTAGCAACTTCAAAAATTTTTTAGGACGAGGATTTTCCGGTTCTAAATTTATAGCATCAACACAATATTCAATTGCTTTTTCAATTCTACATTTTTTTAGAAACAAAACAGCTTGGCCTAAAATCAAATTTACATCATTCATTTTGATATGACGAGCACTTTGAAAATATTCTTCACATCCACCAATATCACCTTGATACAAGCAAGCAACTCCTAGAATATAGAAAAACTGAAAAGACTGTCTATATTCCATAATATGAGGCTCTAATAAATTTATTACTTTTGAAAACTGCCTTTTTTTTAAATATTTGCGAGCAGTATCAAATAAACTTTTTGCCATTTACTGTTCCAATATCTCCAAGATTGCATCCAATTCTGTATGCAAATACAAAATCCTAACAGCATCATATAATTCAGGATTTTTTTCTAATTCTTCAATTTCCTTAATTAACTCAGCAACATAATCTAAATTCAATTTATCAGGAGTAATTTCCACATAAGGAAGGTTGCCTTCATCATAGGAAACATCTTCTTGATATTCAACATCAGTTGTATCATTTGCTAAAGAATCATCTGTAGATTCTTCAAAAGTAAAATCCTCTTCAATAGGTTCACTTTCAACAAAGTCTTCTTCAACTTCATCTTCAACTTCTTCTACAATATCCGCTTGAATATCTTCTACAATTTCTTCGTTATTTTCAACTTTTTCTGAGCCTTCGGAAACAGAAACAACTTCTTCTTGTTCTTCTTCCTTTTTACCTTTCTTTTTAGATTTATCTTTTTTATCATTTTCAGCTTCGTCTTCTGTTGAAACAACAACATACTCAATAACTTCTTCAGCTATTAATTTATCAGACTCTGCAACGAAAGAAGCACTTTGTAAAGCTTTTCCACTTGTAAAGAAATTTGAAGTTACATCACTTGGCTCAACAGTACCTGTAGCACCACTTATATAAAATCGAACACCAAATGTTTGTCCTGAAGCAACTTTATAATTTCCCCATGTTACACCAACTGCGGAATCATTAATTAAAAAAAGTGAATTAAAACCTCTACCAGGAACAATTTTTGGAAGCCAAGAATCAACTTTTAGAATATCACGATTTGCTACAACAACTGAACTTGGATGAGTTATAGTTTCTCCGTCAAGTAAAAACTTAATAGAATTTATACCGTCTGAAGATTTAATCCATCTATCTACATACATTGAATTAAATAAAACTTCCGAATTGATAGAATTCATATTGCTTGTAGAAAAATGAGAAATCGTATTTTCACCAAAAATAGTATCAAACACTCCTCTCAAACTATAAACATTTGTTTTTTTTGAAATATTCTTTACCAAAATATCAACAACAACTAAATCAGAATCTTCTGTAAACATACCTGTTTCTGAAGAAACAAAAGAAAAAATGTAATTAACTTCTGCAACATTTTTGATATTGTATGTAATTACAGCATTATTTGAAGTCATATTTTGAACAACAGGAACACCACCTAACTTTGAAAGAGGATAAACTCTTGAACCGGCCTTTAGATATAAAAGAGTTCCTGATGAATTATCTAAGGGATTAAAAATTGGAATATATTTATTACCTGTTTCGTTTAACATTGATAAAGTGAAGGTTCCTGATTTTTCGTGTAATTCCATTCGATAGATACCAAAAACACCTTCATAATCTTTTGCTATACCAAAAGAAACTAAGCAAAAAAACAAAAGAGTAACAAAAATAGATTTTTTAATTAGTTTCATTTAATTCACTCCCTGAATCATTTTGATTATTTTGAACTTCTAAATCTAAAGCTTCTTGTATCAATTGAGCTTTTCGTTTTAAAGCTTCAATATCTTGTAAGGATTTTAGTCTTTCAGATTCTTTTTCTAAATTAAGTTGATTAATTTGTTCTTGTAATTCATTATAGTTTTTTTCTAAATCTGCATATTTTGCTTCTAAATTTGATTTTTCTGTTCTGATGATATCTAATTCAGACTGAGATTTTTTTAAGTTATCATTTGCAATTCTTAACTGATTTCGTAAGCCGATAGATTCTTCAGTGTTATATTGTTTGATTTGTCTATCATAATTTTCTTTTGAAGATATGTATTCTTCACCAGTTACTTTGAGTAAGTATAATAATTTTTCTTCTTTTTCACGCTGAACAATTAAATCAAGTCGATAAAGAGATTCAACATACTTTGGTGAATCAGGAAAATCTGTTACAACTCTTTCATAAAGACCTTTTGCTTCATCAAAATAATAGGAAGCATAAAATGATTCAGCCATCCAGAATAATGCTGATGAAAAAAGTTCATTATCTTGATTATCAGCACAGAATTTTTGCAAAACAGAAATAGAATCTACATATCGCCCTAAGTAATGTAATGCGCGTCCCATTTGGTAATCTACATAAACTTTGTATTCGCTAGTTGGATAAAGATTACAAAAAGTTTTACCGTCTTTTAAAACATCTTGATAGTTTCCGTTAAACATTTCAGACATTACTAAAACATATAAAACTTCTGGAGTTGAAGATTCAGGAATTGACACTGCATTTTTTAATAACAAAATCGCAGATTCCCAATTTCCATCTTTATATGCTTGTAAACCTTTATTCAAATAATCATCAGTTGTAACTTGTGTTATTCCAAAAGAAATACACACAAAACAAAGAACCAAAAGGGCTATAATCTTTTTCATACATTACTCCCAAATATTAGCACAAAACTTTCCGTTCCATTCTAAGTTGCCAGAAAAAAATGAAGAACCAGAAACAATCACTTCTGCACCAGCTTCAATTACAGAAGGAAGTGTCTTATCATTCACTCCACCATCTACAGATATTATATACCTAAAATCGTTTTCTTGGCGTATTTTTTTTAATTCATTTATCTTTTTTAAACATTCTGGAATAAGTTTTTGTCCACCATAACCAGGATTTACAGTCATAATCAAAACTAAATCCACATAGGGCAAAATTTCTTTTATTGTATCTATAGAAGTTGAAGGTACAATACTAATTCCCGCTTTTGCTCCTAATTCTTTTATTTTTTGAACAATTCTATGATGATGAACACTTGCTTCATAATGAAAAGTGATACAATCTGCCCCAGCTTGAACAAAAGTTTCGATTTGATTTTCTGGATGTTCAATCATTAAATGAACATCGAAAGGTAATTTTGTACATTTTCTAATTGAACTAACCACTGGCTGCCCAAATGAAATCTGAGGTACAAAAATTCCATCCATAACATCAATGTGAACCAAAGATGCTCCTGAATCTTCAATTTTTTTTATATCTTCTGCCAAATTAGAGAAATCAGCAGATAATAAAGATGGCGCTAAAACGGGTAAATCTAACATTATTATATAGTAACAAACAAGTTGAATAATGTACAGTATAATTATAAAAAAAAATTTTCAAATTTCTTAAAAAAAGTATTGACTAAAAAATAAAAAAACTGTATATATATTGCCCTTTTTTATCTAATTTTTATAACTTAATTGACTAAACCTCGCATTTCAGTATAATAGATTGTACAGATATGAGTTCACAATCAGAAAATACAATTCAACAAGCCTATGATTTTCTCAAAGATGGTAATTATTCATCTGCAAGAGAAGTTTTAACAAACGCTCTTGTAAATGACCTCGAAAATCCTGAAATTTTGTTTGGATTGAAATGTATTAGTTTTTGGGATGAACACTTTTCTCATCTTACTGAAGACTCTAATTTATTTTCAAAAGGTGAACAACTTATATCAAACTGGAAAGAATTCATAGAATTAATTGAACAAGAAATACCTTTGCATGAATATTGTGTATATTCTATAAAAAAAGGAATTTTTACATATATTCTAGATATTTTTCAACAACTACTAAGAGAAAACGCTTCTTTTGATAAATCTACTATTTTTAGTAGAATTGGATTATGTTACAAACAATTAGGCGATTACGATACCGCTTTGCGTTTTCTTAGTGATGCAAATTTAATTAATCCTGAAAAAGCATCAATCTTGGCAGAAATGGCAGATTGTTATGCCTTATGTGGAGAAGAAAAAACTTCAAAAGTGCTTTTTAGAGAAGCGTTTTTTATCAATCCTCAGGATATTGATATTTCTTTACTTGAATCAAATCTTTTTTGTAAACTTTATGAAGAAATTGCAAAATCAAGAAAAGATAAATCAATAATAGCTGAATGGTTTCCAGTAGAAGGAGTTTTACTTGGGGTTCTCAATGTAAAAAGAGAACTTAGAGCCTTGGAAGTTGGAAAATTAAAACAGAGTATTTATGCTCTTGAAACAGAATTAAAAAATGAAGGAGTAGAACCTTTAATAACTATTCCTCGTTTAATAAATAATTATTTTTGGCTTATCGATCATTACACAACAATACGAGAAGATAGATCAAAAATAACAGAAATTTTGCTAAAAATAAAATTACTGAATGCAGATGTATACGAAAGGTACACCGTTTAGTTTTCAGTTATAGGAGTTTTTTATGTCAGAAGCATTGATAAAATCTGTGCAAGAAATGTTAAATGAAGAAAAATGGACTCGTGCCACAATTTCTAACTACACAAAAAATAATTTAACAGAACTTGCAACAAAAGTGGAAGAAGCTGTAAGTAGCAACTGTGTAGATGAAATGAAAGCTATTTGTGATGATCACTTATCACACACAAAAAATAGTATCATTGCATTATATCTTTCAGGAATGTTAGGTCTTAAGAAAAAGACACTCGACAATTCTTCAATCATTACTCTTGTTACAATTTTCCAAGATAATCACAAAACACCAATTGTAATTTATCTTTGTGAAAGCATCCTTGCAGAAGATGAAACAAATAAATTTGCTTTAAGAACTTTGGCAGAATGTTACAAAGAAGAAAATAACGACAAAGTTTGGGATATTTATGAAACAATCGTAAAATTAGATTACGAAGAAGCTGATATTGCAAAAACTCTTGCTGAATACTATGAAAGCAAAGGTGATACAGAACAATCAATTGATTACTATAAAAAAGCACTTCTTAGATATGTTGCAAAAAAATCAGGAAATCAAATAAAAGAAATTTGGTCTATCCTTGTAAAATTAATTCCAGAAGAAATCGACTTCTTCCTTCTCGTTCAAAGAAAAATTGCAAAAACAATTAGCGAAGACAAAAGCGCTTTGTTAATGCAAGAACTTTACATCTACTACAAAGATGCAAAAAAATGGGATATTGCAATCGATATCTTAAAACTTCTTCTTAGTATTGATGAAAAAGACACTTGGGCAAGAAAAGAAATTACAGATTGTTACAAAGAAAAATACGCTGGACACAGTCAACTTGACGACTATATTCGAATTTCTAACCTAAACCAAGGTTGGCGAAATGTTTTTGAAGCAATTTCAGATTTTGAAAAACACATTGCTTTTGATGCTAAAAACTTTGTTTTCCACCGCTCTTGGGGTGTTGGTATTATCAGAAAAGTTGTTAACGACAATATTTCAATTAACTTTGGTAAAAAATATGGTGTAAAAGAAATGTCATTAAAGATGGCAGTTGATGCACTTCAACCATTAGCAAAAGATCATATTTGGGTTTTAAAAGCTACAAAATCAAAAGATGAACTTAACAAACTTGTAAAAACAGATATTCAGTGGGCATTAAAAACTATTATTAAGAGTTTTGGAAACAACTGTGATTTCAAACGAATTAAATTAGAATTAGTACCTGCAATTCTTACTGCAAGTGAATGGACAAGTTGGAGTACAAAAGCTCGTAAAATTATCGAAACTGACTCAACATTTGGTGTAAATCCTAACGATATTACAATGTATAATGTACGAGAAAGAGCAATTTCAACAGAAGAAAAACTTGCAAACGAATTCAAAGCACAAAAGAATTTCTTTGCTCGTATCGATATCTTGATGAAATTTGCAAAAGAAGCTGATACAGAATCAGATTTATTTGCTGATATGTTTGGTTACTTTACAGGATATTTAAGAGCATTTAGCAGTGTAAATGAACAGATTATGGCATCATTCTTAGTTGTAAGAAGAATTATGACAGAACATCCACATTTGGCACAACCACAACAATACACATTTGCTCAACTTTTTGAAGCTGTAGAAAATCATCAACAAATGTACATTGACTTAAAAGATACAAAAAATACATACTTAAAAGAAGATTACCTAAAATGTATCAAAGATCTTTTGCCAAATTGGTCAGAAGTTTACATTACATTATTCCCTACAGTTCTTCACAAAAGCATGCTTGATATTCTTATCAAAGAAGGACATACAGACGCTGTAAAAAAACTTGCTATCAATACATTCGAAAATTATCGAGATTATCGAGAAGCAGCTGTATTCTTCTTTAAAGAATCTCAAGACGAAGAATGGTTCAAAGATACAAAGATTTCTTACGAAAAACAACTTATCACTTTGATTCATATTATCAATTTAACATTCAAAGAAATTGAAAATCATCGTGAAACAACTGAAAATAAAAAAATCAACAAACAAATTCAAACTTTGTTATTCAAAGATGATACTTTGTTGAATTATTTATTAAGTAACGATACTGATACAATCACAAGACTCTATACACTTGTAGATGATGTAAAAGATTTAGATCCTGTTATCAAAATGAGAATGAGAAACAAGATTTTGGAAAAAAATCCAGACTTCAAATTCTATGGTACAGAAGAAAAAACAGTTACATCAAAAGGTCTTATTGTTACTAACAGAATGTACACACTTAAACAAGAAGAACTTGACCATATCTTACATGTTGAAATTCCAGCTAACTCAAAAGAAATTGGTGAAGCTCTTGCATTAGGTGACTTGAAAGAAAACGCAGAATACATTGCAGCTAAAGAAAGACAAACTCAACTTAGCAACACAGCAAGTAAACTACAAGATGAAATTGATAAAGCCCAAATTTTTGATCCAACTACAATTACAACTGCTAGAGTTTCTTTCGGTACAACAGTTACACTTAAAAACAAAAACACAAATGCAGATGAAGAATACACAATTCTTGGTCCATGGGAATCAGACCCAGAAAACAGAATTATTTCTTATATGTCTCCATTTGGAAAAGAAATTTTAAATAGCAAAGAAGGAGAAGAACTTTCTTTTGAAATTAACGAAAGAAAACATTCTTACACTGTTGTTAAAATTAAACCAGCTAACTTATAGAAATAAAATGTGAACAAAAGGGAGAATTGGGAAATGAAAAAAAACATATTTGTTGTTTTGTGTTTTTTATTTTGTACACTGGCTTTTGCAAATACAAACCAGATTTCTAGCAAAGCTGATGTAGTTATACTTCTTGATAATTCGGGAACAATGTTACCTTATTACGATGAAGTAAACTCAAAAGTTTTAACTGAAATTTGCGACAACTTTGTGCGTTTAGGTGATACTTTTCATTTATTATCATTTAACGAAAAACCAGTTACAGAAATTTCCCAACCGGTAAAAACTGAAGCGGATATTTACAAAATAATATCCCGCTTCAATTTACTCTACCCTCTTGGACCTTACACAGACTTTCCAAGTGCACTTCTTTATGCGCAACAATATATTGCATCTCTAGATGTTTACAATCAAAAAGTTTTAATTATTATTTCTGATGGACTTTTTAATCCAGCACAAAATTCAACTTTCTATAACAAATCATCAGAAGAAATTAACAACACAATCAACTCAGCAATCTCAAAAATGAAATCAGAAGGAACTCATATTTACTATATTAAGGCTCCTTTTCCAGAAAATTTAAACTTAAAAAGTTTAGCTGATGAAAGTGTTACAAATGTTGCAAAACAACCAGAAGAAACAAGTGAAACTTCAGCAGATGAAACTGTTTATTTTGAATATGGAACAACCTTAGAAAATTTACCAGAAGTTTCTACAACACCTCTTATTCCTGATGAAGATACAACTTATAATTCTGATAGTTTTATTGGACCTATTTTATCAATGCCGGAACTTTCAACAAAGAAAGATTTAGGAAATAAAAAATTAAGTTTTAGCTTACCTATCACCATAAAAAATACTTCAGATGAAAAAATCAAACTTGAATTAAAACAAATTCTTATCAATGAAACAAATGTTTTAAAAGATTCAATTTTTGTAAATATAGCTTCAAACAAATCAAAAAAAATAAATGCAAAAATTAAAATGCCAAAAGACACACAACTTGGACAACAACAAATTTTTGCAGAATGTGTTTTTGCAGACAATGTTAGAACTCGACCTCAATTTTTAGATTTCTTTGTAAATTTTAAATCTGGAACAAATATTTTTGCAAACTTCAAAAATATCGGTTTTACAATTTTAATTATTTTATTGATTTTACTTGCAATTATTTTACTTCTCTTTTTACTTCTTTCAATTTCTAAAAAACACAAAGAAGAAGATGATGAAGAAAGAAAAGCTAAACAAACAAATAAACAAAATTCATCAAAACAACCAAAAGATGATGAATCAATTTATAATGAAGCAAAAACAATTCCAGATAATAATAGCAAGAAAAATTCTAACAAATCTTCAGTTGCTGTACAAAGTTCAAACGATAAAAAAGACTCAAACACAACCCTTGTAAAAAAATCAACTTCTACAAATGTTGGTGTTGATAAATCAAATTCAAATACGCTTAATAATTACGAAAACTCAAATTCACTATCTGTTTCAGGTGATGTAAAATCCAACAGAATGGATTTAAATGCAACAACACAAAAGGATTCCTTATCAATTACAGGTGATGGAAGTTCTAACAGAATGAATTTAGATGCAACAAAACAAAAAAGCACACTTACACTTGATGGTGTAGAAAAATACAAAAATTCAAATTCTGGATTAAGACTTGCTTCTGCACAAAATGAAGATAATTCAAGCAAAAATACTGATGATACAAAATCATCTTATGCAGCAAGCAACAAAATGACAATGCCAACATTCACTAAACCAGAAGGATTAAGATTACCTGCTATCGGCACAAAATCTTCTTCAAATAATATCACACCTGCAAGTAGTAGCGATACAATTGAATCAAAATCTGATAAAGATATTACTTTAGAATTATATGTAGAAGGACAAAATAAGAATATCGGAAAAAGAAATATTCACACACTTACTCCTGGAAGCAGAAGAAGTGTTGGTGGTGGATTATCTTCATTCTCAATTTTCTTGGTACAAGTTCCATCTTCAATTGCAGAAGTTAGATACGATGGAGAAAGTTGTTCATTAGCACTTTTACAACCAGAATATTTCCCTGAAGCAAATTCAAATATTATCGAAAATTGTATTAACAAAAAAATCAAAGTTAAATCTGATAAAGGTTATGAAATGACAATCACAATCAGACCTTACGAAGATCAAACTGATAAACTTAATAATTTATTGTTGTCAATTTTTGATGATTCACAAAAACAACGATATTCAAAAAATTAGTTGATTTAAAAGCAAAGATGCTGAAATAAATTCAGCATGACATTAACATAAAAAATAAAAAAGCCATAAGAAATCCTTGTAAATTTTACAAAGAAAATTCTTATGGCTTATTTTTTTTTACACAGAAATTATTTTCTAATTTTTTCTAAAACAAGTTTTGCTTTGCTTTTATTAACGCCTGCTTTATCATTTACAGAAAGAGCTTTCACAGTTTCCATTAAAGCAGGATATTTATTTTTTGCAAAAATATCTAAACCTGTTCCTTGAGTTGCAACATCCTTGTGGCTCAAATAACCAGAACAAACTGATTCAAACATTGGTAAATCATATTTTGCAATTCCTTTTCCAATTGCATATCTAAGATTTTTTTGTTTATCATCTTTTAAAGTTTCTAAGGCAACCTTAATTACAGAATCATAAGAAGCTGTTACTTTATACTCAAGAACAGCATCCACCGCTTTTGCCCTTGCAGTTTCGTTCATTTTTGAATTAGTAATAATCGTATTCAAAAATTCTACTGACTCTGAATTATTTATATTTGCAATTGCATTATAACATTCATAAACAATCTTTTTATCAGAATCATTTTTTGCGCGATAAATTAAATAAGGCATTGCTTTAGTAAGTTTTTTTTCTTTTGCAATTTCAGCAGCTTTCATTCTAACAGAAGCATGATTATCTTTAAACGCTTCTAAAACAACTGATTCTGCATCTGCATTTGTTTCTAAAAAATTTGACAAACCTTGAACAACAGCAACTCTAAGTCTAGACTCAGCATGATTAAATAAATCTAACAATACAGGAATAATAGTATCATTTTCCATAGAAGAAGCAGATTCTAAAGCATAAGTTCTAACATAAGTATTTTCATCTTCGTCCTCTGCAATTTCAACTAAGTCGTCAAAAGTTTCAACAACTTTTAATTGTCCTAAAGCTCTCATCAAAGCTTGTCGACGAGCAAGAGGCAAATCTTCATCATCCATACATTCAACTAAATATTTTGCTTCTTCAACTCCACCAATTTTTCCAATAGCATTTAATGCAGTATCAAAAAATTCTTCAGAATCAGATTGCAAAATCTGAAGAACATAAGGAGACGCTTCTTTTATTTCTAAAGTTGAAACATATTGTAAAATCATTGTAACAAAAGAAGATTTTTCTTCGTATGGATCCATCAAAACTTCAACACAAAAATCTTTTAATCGATTATCTTTAAATTCTAAAAAATATTTTATGATACTTTCTTTAATTGCAATATTTCGAGTTGAGTTAAAAATTTCAAAAATTTTATCTGAAAACATATCATCTTTTTCAGAAATTAAAGTTGATAACAAAGATGTTATATCACTTTCCATTCCATACATCAAAGTATCTTGACGCTTTTGAATTTCAGATTCAGTTTTTTCATCTGATGAACTTTTATCAGATGATTCACTTGCAAAAACAAATGAGAAAAATAAAATAAAACAAAAAACAAAAAAAGTTTTTTTCAAAAAAATATTTTTCATAAACTCACCTCGCAAAAAAATTATTTTTTGTTAGCAAAATATCTATTCAAAAAATTCTTTTTGTAATTTACAAAATTATCTTGCTCAATTGCAACTCTAACTTCCTTTATCATATTATTTAAGAAATACAAATTATGATAAGAAGCTAACATTGAAGATAAAATTTCGTTATTCTTGTAAAGATGTCGTAAATATGCTCGAGAATAATTTTTACAAACTTTACAATCACACTCCGGATCAATTGGACCAAAATCTTTTGTATACATTTCTTTCTTTATTGCAATAGGACCATCTTTTGTAAAGAAAGAACCGTTACGAGCATTACGAGTTGGCAAAACACAATCGAACATATCAATTCCATTTTCAATTGCTTCCAAAATATAATCTGGCGTTCCAATTCCCATTACATATTTTGGTTTATCTTCAGGCAAATACAAAACTGTATGAGAAAGAATATCTGAATAAACATCAAATTTTTCTCCAACAGAAAGACCACCGATTGCAATTCCAGGAAAATCTTGTTGAGTTACAAAGTCTGCACTTTCTTTTCGTAAATCCTTAAAGAAATTTCCTTGCACAATCGGAAACAAAAGTCCAGAATAGTTTTTTTCATCTTTTAATTTTAACCATTCTTTTTTTGCACGAAGCAACCAATTATTTGTAATTCGTAAAGCTTCCTTTGCTTGCTTATGTTCAATTCCAAAACCAGTACAAACATCAAGCTGCATTTGAATATCCGAATTAAATTGACATTGAACATCAACTACAGATTCTGGAGTTAAAAAATGTTTTGAACCGTCAATGTGACTTTGAAAAGTTACACCATCCTCTTTAATTTTTCTAAATGAAGAAAGTGAAAAAACTTGAAATCCACCTGAATCAGTTAAAAAATTTTTATTCCAACCTGTAAATCCATGCAATCCACCAGCTTGTTCTAACAAATCACTTCCTGGTCGTAAATACAAGTGATAAGTATTTGCTAAAATAATTTCAAATCCAATTTCCTCTAAAGAATCTTTTGTTACCGCCTTTACCGTAGCATTAGTTCCAACTGGCATAAAAACTGGAGTTTTTACATCACCATGTGGCAAATGTAAAACACCAGTACGGGCTTTAGAGTTACAGTCAGAATGTAATTTTGTAAAAACACAATTCATTTTTTTAAGTCCTTGCAAATTTTAATAAAACGATACTCAAAGCTATAAAAACAATAACAGGAAACCAAGCACCTATTACAGGTGAAATATAGCCAAATTGAGATAACAACATTGTTACCATTTGCATTACATAAAATGCAACGGCAGCAGAAAGTGAAAAAACTAAACTCATAAGTAAAACATTTTTTCTTGTTTTACCAGATAATCCAATTGATAAAAATACAACAATAAATACAACAAAAGGAAATGAGAACTTTTTATAATATTCAGAAAGTTCTTCATTGTAATCAACACCAATTCTTCTTAAATGGGAAATATATTCTTTTGCATCTTTTATGTTTACAGTTGTAACATCAGTTACATTTCGTTGAAAAGTTTCAGGTCCCTCATCAATAAAGGCATCAGCCATATCAAAAACTTGAACTAATTCTCGATTTTGTAATTTGTAAATTTTTACACCAAATAAATTCCATCTATCATTTGACCACAAAGCAGAATCAGCACGGACTATATAATCCAAAGAATAATCCTCTTTTCTTTGAACAATATAAATTCCGTGTAATCTTTTATTTGAATCATCATAATATTCAGCCTTGTAAACTCTCATACCTTCATTACCAAGAACAACAATTCTATCATTATTTTTTGATGTACTTGTATTTAATAAATCAGCTTGCAATTCATTTTTTTGTTTCAAAGTTGGAACTACAATCTTATCTTCAAAAAACAAAAATCCAACAGAAAGCAAAAATGAAATTATTAATAAAGGTAAGGTGAATTTAAAAAGAGAAACACCTGAAGCAAAAATCGAAGTCAATTCATTTTTTGCATACAAATCACTTAATGTGTAAGAAGTTGCAAACAAAATCGCCATAGGAATTGAAAAAGACATTGCTTTGGGAATATATAAAAACTCAACTTTAAACATATCACTTGGTGGAACTTGCTGAGTAATGTAATTCCATAGATTCATAAATAAATCAATCATTACTAGAATGAAAGAAAAGAAAAATAGGGAACCTAGAAAAATCGGAATAAATTTTTTTAATAGATATTTAACAAATGTCATTTTTTTACCAAAAAGAAAATAAATATACAACCAAAAATTCCAACAAGTAAATTTGGTAACCACATAGAAATAAAACCGTTCATTCCATTTCTTAATCCAAAAATTTGTCCTAAAGTCATCAATGACCAATACAAAACAGAAATCAAAATTCCAATAATTAAACCAATTGTTTGTCCGTTATGCTTTCCAAAAAGTATAGCCAAAGGAAATGCTAGCAAAGCAAAAAAGATTGAACCAAAAGGTAATGAAAATTTTTTATGATACTCAAGATTATAAGTATTCAAAGTTCGTTTGCTTGTATTTTTTTTTGTCTTCAATTTGTCAATATATTTTTTTAAATCGTATGAAGTCATCTCGCGAGGATTTGTTCCTGAAGAACCAGAAGAAATAAACTGACTTGCAAAAATATTCATTGTTGTATAATCAGAAAGAATATATTCGTAAGTGTCTTTGTCATCATTATCAAATTGAATAACTGATGGATTTTTCATTCTTAGTTGCATCATAATTGTTGAATCATTCGGATCAAGCAATTCAGTATTACCCGCAACTATCAAACGCTGATTCCCATCACTATCTGTATCAAAAAGTAATAAATCAGAAACATTTCTATCATTAACCTCACCAATTACCAAAATTGAATTTGAAGTTTTTTTAATTGAATTAGATTCCATTTCAACATTAGGATTTGAAAAAATAATTTCTTTATACAATTTGTTATATTGAATTGTTCCTAAAGGCAAAAGATAATCGTTTACAAAAAAAGATCCAAGTGAAATTACAACACCTAAAATAATTACAGGTAAACTCAATCTAAAAAATGAAGTTCCAGTTGCGCGCAAAATCAAAATTTCATTATCAGTCATCAACCTTCCCATACACATTAAAAAACCAACTAAAGTTCCAAAGGGTGCAGATTGAGCAATAATAAATGGCAAAGAATATGACATTAACTTCATAACTTGCATAAGGGGAACATGCTTTCTTAAAATATCTTGAACTAAAAGCAAAATTTGATTACAGAAAAAAACTAAAAAGAAAAACAAAAATGCAATAGTAAAATAAAGCAAAAGTTCTTTTACTAAATATCGCATCATTACATGAGAATTAGTTTTTAAAATCTTTTCATTTATAAAAGTAAAAACTGATTTTATTTTAGAAAAAATCTTGCTACTTTCCATAAAAATCACTTCCTTCCTGTAGAACCAAATCCACCTTCACCACGAACAGTTGATGAAAGTTTCTTCACAACTTCAAAATTACATTGTACAACTGGAGCAACAACCATTTGTGCAATTCTGTCACCATTGTTTATTTCAAAATCCTTATCACCTAAATTGATAAGAACAACTTTTATTTCTCCACGATAATCGGAATCAATTGTTCCTGGAGCATTCAAACAAGTAACTCCATGATTCAACGCTAAACCAGAACGAGGACGAATTTGTATTTCAAAACCATCTGGAATTTCAAAAGATAAACCAGTTGGAACTGCAAATCTCTCACCAACTTTTAAAACAATTGACTCCGACAAAAAAGCACAAATATCCGCCCCCGCAGAACCAGAAGTTTTATAACTTGGCAAAATTACACCGTCTTGAGTTTTACATTTTATTAAGACATTTGAAAAATCAACTGTTTTATTCATCACCAAATTCCTTTAAAATCATTTTTTTATCTGCACTTTTTACCTTTGGGCCATAAATAACCAATGATTTTTCTAAATCAGTTTTTATCATTTTTAAAATTTCGTATAAATCTTCAAGTTGAATTTCATTTATAATTTTTAAAATATCTTCGGAAGAATGTTGACTATATCCACTAAAATAAAATCTTGCCATTTGCTTCATTCTTTGTTCCATATCATCGCTAGACATAATTTCTTCACCACAAAGATGTTGCTTTGCATAATTTATTTCTTCTTGGGAAATTTCATTATTAAAAAATCTATCAACAATTTGAATTAAATTTTTAGCAACATTTAAACAATTTTCTTTTGAGGATGTTGCATAAAAACACCAAAAACCACAATCTTGAAAAAGATTTATAAAACTATAAACATTATAACAAAATCCTGAATTTTCACGCAAACTTTGAAAAAGCCGAGAACTCATTGTGTCCCCGATAATAGCATTCAAAACTGATAAAATTAAATTTTGCTTTAAGTCGATTTTTGAATCAAGTTTGTATAATAGAAAAAATTGTTCTTGTTGAAAATCAGCGCTAATAAAATCTAATCCAGAATGCCAAGTTGGAATTTGCAAAGAAAAGTTTTGATTAAAATTTTCTCGATGAGGAAAAGAGTTGATACAATTAAAAACTTCTTCTTGATTAAAATTTCCTGCAATAGTAATTACCAAGGGACCAGATTTTACAAATTGATTATACCAATCGTACAAATCTTCTCGAGTGATGGCTTCCACATCAGTTACACTTCCAGAAATATTTAAAGCGATTGGATTATTTTTCCAGATTGAAGAAAAAACTGCGTCCATAGCAACTTCTTCTGGGTCGTCAAGGGAAGAGATAATTTCACTTTGAATAACAGTTCTTTCTTTTTCAACTTCCTTTGGCAAAAAAGTTGAATCATAAATCATTTCAGAAATAATTGATAAAGCATTGGTAGCGTAAAAACATGGAACAACGCAATAAACACACATTTGTTCCCGTTCTGTAAAAGCATTTATGTAACCACCAATTTTGTCAAACTCACAAGCAATTTGAAACGCATTTCTTTTTGAAGTTCCCTTAAAAAGCATGTGTTCAACAAAATGAGTAATACCTTGATTTCCAGAACTTTCGTAACGAGAGCCAACTGAAAACCAAAAACCGATTGCTACGGTTTTAGCTGAAGCAATCGGTTCTGTTATGAGAACTGCCTTATTCTGCAAGATTTGCTGAAGAATTGGCATTTTTCGTTATTTATTTTGACCTTCTAAAGCATCAATGTAAGAAAGATTTAATCTTCCCATTTTGTCAATTTCGATAAGTTTTACAGGAATTTGTTGTCCTTCTGAAACAACATCACTTACCTTTTCAACTCTTGCTCTTGAAAGTTTTGAGATGTGACACAAACCTTCTTTTCCAGGAAGAATTTCAACAAAACATCCAAAATCCATAATTCGTTTTACAGTTCCGTTGTAAATAGTTCCAACTTCTGGATCTTCAACAATACCTTTAATTGCAAGTTTTGCACCATCAGTTGATTTTCCTGTTTTTCCGTAGATTGTAACAGTTCCGTCATCATCAGTATTGATTGTAACACCATATTGAGCAGAAATTGCTTTTACAGTTTTTCCACCAGGTCCAATTAAAGCACCGATTTTATCAACTGCAATTTTCATTTTTTCAATTTTTGGAGCATATTCGCTTACATGGTCAGCTGGTTTAGAAATAGTTTGGTTCATAATTCCAAGAATGTGAAGTCTTGCTCGTTTTGCTTGTGCAAGAGCTTTTTGCATGATTTCTTTTGTAACACCAGCAATCTTAATATCCATTTGGAAACCTGTGATACCATCTTCAGTACCAGCAACTTTAAAGTCCATATCTCCAAGGTGATCTTCTTCTCCAAGAATATCAGAAAGGATTGCATATTTTTCGTAGTGGTCACCTTCAGTGATAAGTCCCATAGCGATACCTGCAACTGGCTTTTTCATTGGAACACCAGCTGCTAGCATACACAATGTACCACCACAAACAGAAGCCATTGAAGAAGAACCATTTGATTCCATAATTTCTGAAACAACACGAATTGTGTAAGGGAATTCTTCTCGGCTAGGTACCATTGGTTCAAGAGAACGACGAGCCAAGTTTCCGTGTCCAATTTCACGACGACCTGTTCCCATACGACCACATTCACCTACTGAATATGGAGGAAAGTTATAGTGAAGAATGAAGTGTTCTCTTCTATCTCCATCGATATCGTCAAGGATTTGTTCATCAAGAGCAGTTCCTAAAGTTGCAACTGCTAAAGACTGTGTTTCACCACGAGTAAAGATTGCAGAACCGTGTGGACGAGGAAGTACATCAATATCACAAGTGATAGGACGAATATCTTCCAAACCACGACCATCAACACGAAGTCCTTTATATAAAATTCCTTTTCTAAGGATATTGTATTGCATATCATCAAATAAAGCATTGAACAATTTTTTCTGAATATCATCTTCTAATTGTTCAGCATATTTTTCTGCAATATCTGCTTTAACTTTTGCGATAGAATCATGACGCATTGCCTTAGTTGCTTCAAAACAAGCTTTTTCAAGTAAAGGCATAGCTTCAGCTTCGATTGCGTCTTTATTTTCAAGAGTAACTGTTAAAGGAGCAAGAGGAAGTTTTTCTTTTCCTGCAAGTTTTTTAAGTTCATCTTGAAGATGACACATTTGAGTAATAAATTCTTGAGCTTTTTCCAAAGCACCAAGCATCAATTCTTCAGAAACTTCTTGAGCTCCACCTTCAACCATTGTAAAACCTTCAGCAGTTCCGGCAACAACGATTTCAAGTTGACCTTTTTCAATTTGTTCATAAGTTGGGTTGATAACATATTCACCGTCAACATAACCAACACGACAAGCAGCAACTGGTCCGTTAAATGGAATATCAGAAATTGTAACTGCAGCAGAAGAAGCAATTACAGCAAGAATATCTGGTGGGTTGATTTGGTCAGAAGAAACACAAGTTGGAATAATTTGAATTTCGCGACCAAAAGCCATATCAAAAAGAGGACGCATTGGACGGTCGATAAGGCGAGAAACCAAAATTTCTTTATCCTTTGGTCTACCTTCTCTTTTAATAAATCCTCCAGGAATTTTTCCTGCAGCATAATATTTTTCGTTATAATCAACTGTTACAGGAACATAATCCAAACCTTCTTGAGCTGTTCCAGATGCACAAACTGTTGCAATAACAGCTGAACCACCAAACTGAGCATAAACTGCACCGTTTGCTTGTTTTGCTAATTTTCCGGTTTCCAAAATTAATTCTTCATCACCGATTTTGTAAGTAACTCTTTGTACCATCAAAATTTCCTTATAAAATAAGATTAATTTTAAGCAACCGGGTATATCGAAACTGAATTTTTACAACAAAAGTTGCATAAATTCACTATCCATATGCCAGGTTGCCACTTTAGGTAAAACTACCCATTTATATTTTTGTTTATAAAAACAAAATTTGCATAAAAAATAGTAAAGCACTGATTACATAAAGCAGCAACCAGTGCTTCTGAAAATCCTTTCAAAGAAGGATAATTTATTATTTTCTTAAACCTAATTCCTTGATTAAACTTCTGTAAGTTTCAAGGTCTGTTCTTTGTAGGTATTTAAGAAGTTTTCTTCTTTGTCCAACAAGAATCAAAAGGCTTCTTGATGCACTTTTGTCTTTTTTGAACTGTTTACAGTGTTCTGTAAGTTGTTTAATTCTTTCTGTTAATAATGCAACTTGAACTTTTGTATTTCCAGTATCTTTTTCGTTTGCTCCGAATGTTGATACAGTTGCAGCTGTTTTTTCTTTTGTAAGTGCCATACTTACTCCTTAATTTACTATTAAAATTCTTCATTTCATACAGGATTCTCCGTGGCGAAGGAAAACGAGCCCATGTATGAAATTTAAAACTATTCTATACTATTTTACTAAAATCAGTAAAAAAGTCAATACAGACATGTAAAATCAAGAGAATTAGAAAATTCTTCAAGGTTCAAATCATTTTTCAGAAACTAAAAAAATACACCACTCCATTTTTCTAAAAAACTTTTTAAATCTTCTTTTATCAAACCAATTGCTGGATCACTAATATACACTTTATTTTTATTAATTTTATAAACTACAACATAATGTTCTATTTCTGTTTTTATATGAAAAATAGCAGGAAAAATAATTTCAGAAATTTTTTCTTTCTGAGGTGCCATGAAACCTTCACAATCAAGCCCAAAAGTTTCGCAAGCTTTGGAAATTCCAAAACCAGAAGTACCAATTTTATCGGTACCTGCGACAGCTCTAATTTTTCGTAAGGGTATAGTTTTTCCGTAATATTGCAAGATGATAGAAACACATGCAGGTTCGCAATCTGTTTCATCATGTTGCAAAACTTGCTTTATTCGAGACATAATTTTTCCTATAGTAGTTTTTAGTAAGTTTTATTCCTTTAAATCTGGAAAATATTTTAATAGCAACTCATCTGGCTCATCGAGGATTTCGGTAGTTGATTTTTGATATAATCCAGGAATACCATGTTCTTGAGGATGATAATATTCCAATTCAATAAACCCTGCTGGATGATATTTTATTTCTTTTGCATTACTTACAGGTATTGTTATATTTCCATCTTTATCTATTTTTTTTACTGCAATATTATTTTTATATTCTGTAATTGAATAGACTTCATTGTTTTTGTATCGTATAATTGTCTTTATATTTTCTTTATAGATAGTTTCTGTTCGTGTATCTAGTTTTTTTTGATTATTTTCGTCTATTGTACAAGATATAATTCTTAATTCATTATCAACTTTGGAATAAATTGTTTCATTTAAATTTTCACCTTTTTCATTTTCTTTAAATAGAAAAACTTTATTTTTGTCTTTTGTAATTTTATACTTTTCAACACTTTCTGTTATTTTATTATTATATAATTTTGTTGAAGTTGTTCTTATAAGAAAAATTCCATCTTTGTATTCATACAAATCTACATCTATTTCAAAAACCCTATCTGGATATCCTTTAGTAAAAATAAATTTAGTTATACGACCATTATTATCATAAAAATAATACAAAATATAAATATCTTTTTCTTCGCTATCACCATAAGAAACATTACCATCACTATGCAGATAATATTCTTCATCATAGCACTTTAATATCTTTCCTTTTACAAAATCTAAATTTTCAATATATTTACCATTTACTATCGGATTTTGAACTAATTGGTCATAATTTACTATACTTTCTGGAATTACATCTTTAAATATATCTGTAATATTTTCTGAAAAAAGACAAACAGAGAAAAATACTAAACATAAAAAAATTAAAAGGCTCTTTTTCATAAAAGTTTTATTTCTCCTTTATTATTAATTTACAAACCAACAGCACAGTATCTGTGATTTTCATAACTTTGCCTCCTGATTATTATGGGATTTTTTGTTCTAAACTAAGTAGCAGCATATATTTGTATTTTAGTAATTAAACCATTTTCTTGAGTAAACCTAATATACATTGTCTCTTCTGCTAACATATTAGCAACATACACAAGTATACCTTCATTATCTTCTCTCAAAAATAATAATGGATTTGCTTTATCTGAAATTATAGTACTCTCTTTTGTTTCAAAGTTATAATAAGTTACTTTTGCATCTGGAGCATAAAATTCCATAATTTTTGAAATTGGATCTCCAACTTTTACACCACGTTTTGTTGACCAATGGGAAGATGTTGTTTCCATTTTCAAAATTGTTCCATCCATGTAACCCCAAATAACAGATAATCCATCGAGTTCTTGTTTTACCCATCTTATTATTTTATTTTGCATTTTTAGCGTCCACTCTGCATAAATCTCATTGTCCTCAAAATCAATTCCATTTTGTTTTCTGATATTATGATAAAGGCAAAGATTTATACCTTTATCATTTTTTAAACAAAATTCTAATGTACGAGGGTCGTCATAAGCTGAATCATCACTATTGATATCTGGAATTAATTCAGTTTTATAATCATTTGAATTTTGATTTGTTTTTTGCTGCCCCATAGCAAATACGCTTGTTATTAGTAAAACAACTAAAAAGATAGTAATTTTCTTTTTCATAAAAGTCTTGTTCTCCTTTATTATTAATTTACAAACCAACAGCAGTATATGTTATTTTCATAACTTTGTCTCCTGATTAAAATATCTAATAAGTACAAATCATAATGCAATTCCGAACTTACTTCGAAATCTATTCATCTTTTTAATCTTTTTTATACAATAATATCTTTTTATCATCACCTGAATTTACAAACCAAGTAGCAGTTGCTTCTTCAAGACATGGTAGTAAATCTAGACCTTGCAAATCTACAAATTCTAATGAACCACGCCCAGAATTTGTTCCATCTTCAATCTCTATTTTCTTTGTTCCCTTGAGAATATTAAAAGTACAACTTCCTTTATCAGTTTTAAGAGTAATTTCTGTTTGACCAAGACTTAAATCTATTCCTTCTTCACCTGGTGTCCAAAAATAAAGTATTCTGTTCATCTCTAAATTATCAACTGAATCAAAATATATTTTAACTTTACTTCCAACAACACAGGAATTATTTATTTCTATGGTATTTAAATGGCTTTTTCCCTTTCCATACATTCTCATAACAGCAAGACAATTATTTATTCCATTTTGTTTATAAAACAAATAATCTTTTATTCCTCCTGTTTCTTGAGGAACTATAACTCCTGTTGAAAACCTAATCTCATTATCATAAAATCCCCATATTTGTTCTTGAATAAATTTATTTTCATATTTGGATTGATAGCTAGGTTCTTCATCCAGAACAAATTTTGTAACAATTGGTTTACTAGAGGAAGTTTTATCTTTTGGAGTAACGCAAGATTCCAAATTCAATATAAAAAAAACTAAAACTAATAAAAATGATTTATCTTTTAACATAATCTATTCAACATCTCCGTTAATTAAAATTTTAGCGCCATAAAAACAATACAGGATTTTCTACGATGTTATTATTTTCATCTGTAAATTTACCATTAAGAATTATTTTATTGTCTGCCTTGGTGTTATTTACATTTAATTTTTCATAAAAAAATGTATTTCCATTTTCTTCGCAACTAGCAAGAACATGAAAATTAATCATTTCTTTAGAAACAGAATCAAATCTATAAATAAAATCAATGTTAGTATTTTCAATTAAGCAAGTTTCTTTGTATTCAAAAGGTTTTGAATTTTTCAATTTTAAAAGTTCATAATTTCTTTTAAGAGTTGCTATTGAATTTTCTAAAACACGTGTGTAATCATTTTCAAAAAACCACTTTTCAAGATTACTAATATTTTGGTTAATTTTTTTTATGTTTACATTTTTACAGTTGTTAAAAGTAATTTTAAACCAAACAGGATTTTCTAGTTTCTTAAGATTTACATTTTCAAAATTTTCAAATTGAACTTCTCTTAGACCTACAAAAGATTCATAGCCATCAATTTTAGTTATTTTAATATTTTTGTCTAAAGTATAAATTTTAAGTTTTGAAATATTCGTGTTTAATTGAAATTCACTTCTTTTGTTGTTCATTGAAATTCCAAATGTAGATTTATTTTCTTCTGTAGAATTTAATGAACCTTCCCACAAATAAAGAATTTGATTTTTATCATTTTCTGTACAATCAAGTTTTATATAACAAATATCACCTTTTATTCTTGCTGTATTTACAAACAATACATCATTGGTAAAATTTACAACATCTCTACAGCGAAACCCAAGACATCTTAGTTCATTTTTAGCTTCTTTTCTAAATTGAAAAATATCAACGTTGTAAAAATAATATTCTTTAATAAAATTGCCTTCAATTTCAGAATAAGTTTTTATAAGTCTTGTAGAATCATAATCATCCCAAAAATAATTTTGAATAATTTTATCAACATAAATTTTATCTACAGGATTTTCTGATGTTAAATCAACTCGCTCATAAGCAAAAATATTAAATGATATAAACAACATCAAAATACATATAATTTTATCTCGCATAATCTATAACTCCATCATTATTCAAATCATAGGCTTGTGTAATAATCTCTCCATTTGGAGAACACAAATTCTTTTACTGTGATTTTCATAACTTTGTCTCCTGATTAGTATGGCATTTTGTGTATTTGATATCTCCTGTTGTACCCCCCTCACCAAACTTTGTCAAGAGTATAAATGTTTTTTTACAGTTTTTTTGTAAAATTATTTGTTATTAGTATAAGATAATAGATATAAAAAATACCAGATAATATTTCACATACAAAATCTTCTTAATTTTGCAAAATTTAACAAACACTTCCTAATGCAAATTTTCGATATAATTCTAAAACAGAATTTACGCCACTTTTTTTTTACTCTAAAACAATATGTTGCAACCGTATTCTTATTTATGCCTAAAATATAAGCAATTCGTTCTTGTTTTATACTTTGTAACATAAAATTGAATACCATTTTTTCTTTCATTGAAAAACTTTCAAAAATTTCAGGATATTCCATTCTATCAGAAGTGTTAGAATTTTAGATTTTATAAAAATTTGAAGAATAATAATTTTTTTCGTCTTTTATTGAAGCAATACATTTTGTAATTTCACTTACATAAGTGTGCTTTTACGCATAGCGTAAGTGTGCTTTTACACATAGTATAAGTGAACTTTTACAAATAAAAAAACTGACACCTTATATTTAAGATGTCAGTTTAATAATAAAATTTAAATCCTATCTCATGCTTCTTGCAGCATTTTGTAGTTGTAATTTTTTAGCAGAATCAATTTCAAATTGAATATCTTTTAATGCATTAAAAACTTGTTTATCAGAAGATACATTTGAAAGTTCTTTCATTAAATCGTAAGAATTATTTAAATCCCCATTAACTTGCATCAAAATTGCAGCATTGTATCCAGCTTCAAAATTTTGTGTTTTTGAGTAAATTTCAGCAAATTTTTCTTGTGCTTCTTTAGTTAAACCTTTTTTTGCCATTTCTTGAGCAATTTTAAAATCAGGATTTTTTGATTTATCAGATTTTAACTGAAGATATTTTGTTTCTGTATAAGGGTGTATATCTCTATAAATTTGTTCAACTAAATTGTTAAGTTGCATCTCAATTACAGAATAAGCATTTGGTAGATCGTTTCTTCTTTCGTATTCGTTTGATGTTACAGTATAACTTGCAGGTTTGTAAGAAATAATTGAATTATCTTTTGCATTTACAACTTGATAAGTTACTTCCAACCAAACAGATTTCTTGTAAAATCCGCGATATTTTGTTTCGTCATCTTCAATATATTCTTCTTCGTCATAAATAACATCTTCTGAAAACTTATCAATTTTTCCTGTTAAATAAATATCAACAGGAATTTCTCTTCCTTCTTTAATTGCTGCTTCAACTACAGCAGAATCAACTAATTTGTAACAGTCTGAATTTACAAGTTTAGAAGTTAATTGTTTTGTAATATAAGTTGAAACTAAAACTTCTTCCTTGCGTTCTTTTTCAGAAGAAACAATCGAACCAAAATTGATAATAAAACCAGAAAACTTGATATTATCATCAAATTCTTGAAGCTTAAATGGAACAACACAAACTGTTTCTGCATCGCCCAAATCCAATGCTGAAGGTCTTTGAATGTTAACAGGTATAGATGTAGCACATCCTACAAACATTACAAAACATAAGGTACTAATTAAAAGTAAAATTTTTCCTTTCATAAATACTCTCCTATAAAATTATATATTTTGTGCATTATAACACATACCCCCCTAGTCAAGTAGGGAAATATTAAAGTGAATGAATTAAATTTTAAGGAATAATTGTTTTAATCGTAAATTAAAATTCAACTTCAAAACTTTTAAAGTTTTTTATATTTTCATAAAAGAATTTTTTATTTAGATTGATACAAATTTCATTTTCTAAAATAAAAAGTTTTCCCTGAATACTAAAATTTTGATTTTTAATTTTTACTAAAAAGGAATTTTCTTTTGGCAAAACCTGTAAAATATTTTTTTTATTGATTATTATATCAACATTTTCATTTTCTAATGGACTTACAGATTTTATTATTGATGTTTCTAATTGTAAAACATACTTTCTACCTAAAAATTTTTCTACTTTTTTAAATTCACCGTTATAAATAAAATCCCGAATTAAAGTTGAACTTATCCGTTGATTATCTAAAATTACATCTTTACAAATTGATAACTCTAAGTTGTTTTTTTCAAAATATTCTGAAATTTCTGTAATTCCCATTGAACCTTTGTAGCCACATCTAAAATCTTGCCCAACTGATAAAAACTTCATATTACAATAACCAAAAAGTCGGTCAAAAAAATCAATTCCTAAAGTTTTTTTAAATTCAGAATCAAAATTGATAATTAAACAAAAATCAAAGCCTTGTTTTTCAAAATATTGTATTTTTTGGGATAAAGTTGATAAATCCCCTTTGTAAAAATTTTGGGATTTAGAGCCTCTAGGAGAACGAGCAAAAGTTACAACGCCTGCACAAAATGATTTTTCTTCATTCTTTTTTGATAAAACTTTTTCAAATAAAACTTGATGTCCAAGATGATTTCCGTCAAATCCACCAATTGTTAAACAAGTTGACTGAATAGAATTTTGAGATAAATATGATTTTACAGAGCCTAAATCGTCCCAAGAAAAAACTTTCATACAAACAAACTATACTAAATTTTGCACTACATAGCAATATTTTATAATCTTGCCTTGTTTTGAAACAACGCCTAAAAATTTTTCAGAGCAACTATCTTTAGCAAAAACTGCAATTTCATGATTTTCATAATTTTCTGGAAAATTTTCAAACATATTTAGCTTTAAGAATTTTCCATTATAAAAATCTTTTACAAAATCATTTTTTAAAAAGGCAATTAAAAATCCACATTCTACAGCAAGATTAACTGTCATAGAACAGAGTTTTTCTTTTACTTGATTTTGTAAATCAATTTCGATTTCATTATCAAGTCTAGAAAATTCTTTATAAGTTTTTAAATTTTGTAAAACTGAATTTACAGAAAATTCTGGTAAATATTCAAAACCTACAGCATCTTCTAATTTGAAATTTCCAACTTTTGTACGAAGTAATCCAATTAAATATCCTGAAGAATTACAAAATTCACCTATATCCCGAGCTAAACAGCGAATGTAAGTTCCTTTTGAAACATGAAATTTAATTTTTGCATATTTTATCTTTGTATTTTCTAAATCAAGCAAAGAAAGATTTTTTACATCAAATGAATTTTCATTTTCATCAAGTAATTCTAAAATTTCTGAAGAATAAACTTCAACTTGTCGAGAAGGAATTTCAACTTCTTTTCCAGAACGAGCAATATCACTTAACCTTTTTCCGTCAATATGAATTGCAGAAAATGCTGGTGGAATTTGATTTATTTTTCCAAAAAATTTTTCTAAGGCTTGTAAAAGATTTTTTAAAGTTGGTAAATCTGTTTCCTTTATGATATTTCCAGTTGGGTCTAAAGTATCAGTTTCGTTTCCAAAACAGATTATTGATTCATAAACTTTATCAAAAGCGGTGATGTGTGAAACTAACCGAGTTAAAGCTCCTGTACAAACAATTAAAAGACCTTGAGCAAAACTATCTAAAGTTCCTGTGTGTCCTACTTTTTTTGTTTTAAGAGCATGTTTTATTGTAAAAAGGGATGAAAAACTGGTTTGTCCTGCACTTTTTGCGTACAGGACAATACCGTTTTGATTTATAATTGAATTATTCTGCATCTGATGGAATATAACCTGATTCAGCTGCAAGTCTAGCTTTTTCGGCATCTTCTTTTTCAATTTCGTTTAACTTTTTAACCATTTCAAATCCATCTTTGATACTTGAATCGGCAATAAAAGTTAATTTTGGAAATTGGCGGATTGTAAGTTTTTTCCCGATAGTTGACTGAATGTAACCAGCGGCACTTTGCAATCCTTTTACGCCTTTTTCAACTGATTTATCTTGCATAAAGCTTGAAACATACACTTTTGCATAACTTAAATCAGCTGAAACATCAACACGATTTATACTCAAAAAAGAAGAAACTCTAGGGTCTTTTATTTGTCCAGAGAGAAGCATTTTAGAAATTTCACCTCTAATTTGCTCTCCCAGTCTTACAAGTCTAAATTCACCCATAATTAGCCTTCTTGAGTTTCAGTTGCTTTTTTGTTATCAACCATTACATCGCTAAGTTTTCTTGCAACTTCAACAAATTCAAATACTTCAAATTGGTCACCAATTTTAATGTCGTGCCATTCATCAATTCCAACACCACATTCGTATCCTGTTGAAACTTCTTTTGCATCATCTTTGAATCGTTTAAGTGAAGAAACTTTACCTGTGTAAATTACGATACCATCACGAATAACATTTACGCTTGAAGTTCGTTT
The DNA here is from genome assembly GCA_036307825.1 of Treponemataceae bacterium. Lineage (GTDB taxonomy): Bacteria > Spirochaetota > Spirochaetia > Treponematales > Treponemataceae > RGIG9060. The sequence goes on from JAXJWW010000082.1 coordinate 48,521, forward strand.
GATAACACCTTGCATAACATAAGAACCAGCAATTGTACCAACTTTTGGAACTTTGAAAGTTTCGCGAACTTCCAACATACCGATAACTTCTTCTTTTACATCTGGCTTTAACAAACCTTCCAAAGCTTGAGTCATTTCTTCAACACACTTGTAAATAACATTGTATTTTCGAATATCAATCTTTTCTTGGTCTGCAAGAATTTTTGCCTTAGGTGTAGGACGAACGTTAAATCCGATAATAATTGCATTTGAGTCAGCAGCAGCAAGAAGAACATCGCTTTCGTTAATTGCACCAGCAGAAGAGTGAATAACAACAATTCTAACTTCTGGTGTAGAAAGTTTTTCAAGTGAAAGTTTAAGCGCTTCCGCAGAACCTTGAACATCAGCTTTGATAACAACTTTAAGTTCTGTAACTTCACCAGCATCAATTGTTGCATAAAGGTTATCAAGAGTAACTTTCTTAACATTCTTAGCATCTTCAAATCGTTTAAGTTCTTTTCGTTTACTTGAAATTGCACGAGCTGTTTTTTCAGATTCTGTTACTTGGAATGGATCACCTGCGTTTGGCATAGCTTCCAAACCAAGAATTTCAACTGGCATACTTGGAGTTGCTTGGTCAATCTTTTGTCCTCTATCATTGAAGATAGCACGAACACGACCAGAGTAAATTCCTGCAACATAAGGGTCTCCAGTTTTTAAGCAACCTCGTTCAACGATAATTGTAGAAACAACACCGCGACCATGATCAGTTCTTGATTCAATAACTTTTCCTTCTGCACGACAATTCCAGTTTGCACGAAGTTCAAGAATTTCAGCTTGAAGAAGAACTGCGTCTAAAAGTTCATCAATACCTTCTTTCTTAAGAGCACTGATTTTAACATATTGTGTATCTCCACCCCATTCTTCAGGCATAAGCCCAAGTTCAGAAAGTTGAGTCATAACTTTATCAGGATTTGCTTCTGGTTTATCAACCTTGTTTACAGCAACAACGATTGGAACATTTGCGTCTTTAGCATGATTGATAGCTTCGATTGTTTGAGGCATAACACCGTCGTCAGCAGCAACAACAAGAATAACGATATCTGTAATAGCAGCTCCTCGAGCACGCATCATTGTAAAAGCTTCGTGTCCAGGAGTATCCAAGAAAGTGATTTTTCCCTTTGGTGTATCAACCATGTAAGCACCGATATGCTGTGTAATTCCACCAAACTCTGATTCAGCAACTTTTGCACTTCGAATTGCATCAAGAGTTTTTGTTTTACCGTGGTCAACATGTCCCATAACAGTAACAACAGGTGGACGAGTTTGCATATCTTCTTCGTTATCTTCTTCACTAGCAATAACAGTTTCATCATACAAACTGATGATATGAACATCACATCCATATTCAGAAGCAAGTAATGTTGCAGTATCAGCATCAATTGATTGAGTGATAGAAACCATCATTCCCATTGACATAAGTTTTCCGATAATTTCAGAAGCTTTTAAATTCATCTTTTTAGCAAGGTCAGAAACTGAAATTGTTTCCATAATCTCAATTTTTTCTGGAATTGGATTAGTTTTTACAACTTGCTTTTTCTTTTGATTGAAAATTTTATCATCTAACTCAATTTCTTTATCTTTCTTTGAGTAAATTGTCTTTTTCTTTACAAAAGTTTTCTTAGAAGAAGCTTTTTTGTTTTCTTCCATTGGAGCAGGAGATGCAACAAAACCACTTCTATTTCCGGCAAAACCTTGTCGATTTTGTTGATTTCCACCTTGTCCGCGATTTTGGTTTCCGCCACCTTGACCGCCTGGTCCACGGTTTTGTCCACCGTTTCTATTAAATTGACCTTTTCCTTGGAAATTTCCACCAGAACCATTTTTGTTTCCAAATTGCTTTCCTTGGTTATTTCCATTATTTCTGTCATTTCTATTTTGATAGCCTTCTCTTGCTTGAGCGCCTGTAAAACCACCTTCACGGCGTTGTCGATCAAATCCACGACCATCTCTGGATTGACCATCACGATTTCCACCATCACGACGATTTCCAGAATTATTTTGGCGATTATTTCCCTTTGGTTTATCAGCAAGATTTCCTTGCTTGATATTAGGGCGTGGAGGACTTAACTCAAAAGTTGTTGTGGATTTTGGTGCAGATTCTTTTTCTTTTTTTTCAGAATTTGCTTGACCATTACCATTTTGAGGATTTTTCTTTCCTTCTGAATTTTCAGCTGCTGGCTTTTTGTCTTTTGCATTTGCATCATTTGGTTTTGCAACTACAACAGGTTTTCTTCTAACAACAACTTTCTTTTTTTCTTGAGAAGAATCTTTTTCCTCTTTTGGTTGAGAAGGTTTTTCATTTTTTTGTTTATTCAAAATAAATTTTGGTTTATTTTCTAATTCTTCTGCCATATTCTACCCTATTCTTCGTCCTCAAACTCAAAGCTAAGACCAATACCACAGTTAGGACATACTGTCATATCGATTGTAATTTTTGCACCACATTCAGGGCATTCATATTCTTCATCATCTGAATCAACTTCTTGGGTTTCTTCTGTATCATCAATTTCTTCTGATGAATAAGATTCAACTGCACCTTCTTCTTCATAATTTGCAGCATCATCAAGTGCATTTTGAACTGTTACAATATCTTCTTCAGAAAGACCTTCAATTTCAGAAAGTTTTCCTTCTGCATCAGCATTATCAAATTGTTCAATTGTTTCAATTCCAGCTGATTTTAATTTTTCTAAGATTTCTACAGAAATTCCCTCAACATCAGAAAGATTTGTAATTTCTTCATATTCAGAATTATTGAAAAGATTTTGTGCAGCTTTTCTTGATTCTTCAAGAATTGCATCAAGTTCTTCACATTGATTTTCTGGTTGAACATCAATTGTCCAATCTGCTAAACGATTTGCAAGTCGAACATTGAGACCTTGCTTTCCGATAGCCAAAGAAAATTGAGATTCTGGAACAACTGCCAAGGCTTGTTTTTTCTCTTCGTCTAGAATTTTAACAACAGTAACTTCTGCTGGAGAAAGTGCATTTTTGATAAAAACTCTTGGGTCTGGATCGTATTTCAAAATATCGATTTTTTCACCTTCAAGTTCTTTGATAACATTTTGGATTCTTACACCTTTTGGCCCAACACAAGAACCAACTGGATCAATATCAGGTTTATGTGTATAAACTGCAATTTTTGTTCTATAACCAGGTTCACGAACGATTTTATGAATTTCAACTGTTTTGTCGTAAACTTCTGGAACTTCCAATTCAATAATTGAACGAACAAAATCAGGATCAGTTCTTGAAAGTACAACTTGTAATCCAGAACGAGTATTTCTAAGTTCACTTATAAGAGCTTTAATTCTATCATTTTTATGGAAAACTTCTCTTGGAGATTGATTTTTAGCAGGAAGAATACCTTCTACTTTTCCTAAATCTACAAAGATATTTCCATTTTTTTCTCGTTGATAATAACCGATGATAATTTCACCAACTTTATCTTTGAATTCAGCATAAAGACTATCTTTTTGAATTTCTGATAAAGATTGATGTGCAGATTGTTTTCCTGTTTGCACAGCAGAACGGTCAAAATCTTTAGCAGGATCAATTAAGATATCAATTTCATCTCCAATTTCACATTCTTCACTTAAAAGCTTTGCATCTTCAAGTTCAATTTCTGTTACAGGATCGTAAACACCATCAACGATAACTTTTCTAGAATAAATTGCAACATCAGTTTCATCTTCGTTAAACTGAACTACAGCATTTACGTTTGTTCCAAATGTTCTTTTATAAGCAGCCTTTAACATATTTTCAATTGTACTTAATACTGCTTCCTTTGTGTAACCATTATCTTGTAATTGGCGAATTGCTTCAGCCATTTGTGATGACATTTTACCCCCCTAATAAAAACAATTACAAAGTATAAATTTTATTCATTGTTTTTATGCTGTTTAACGATTTTATTCAAAACAGCTATATGATTAAAAAGTTTGCAACGCAAACTTAAGTTATAAACTCAATTTAATTTTATCTAATTCTTTGCAATTCTTAATTTATGAATGCAATAATTTTGCCTTTGCTATATTGGAATATGAAATAACCTTTTCTTCTTCCATAACATTCAATGTTAATTGATTTGCATCAGAATTTTTGATAACTCCTGAAACCCAGTCTGAAACTTCTGTGTTCCAAACTTTAACTTCTCTACCTTTGAATAATTCAAATTCGGCAGCATTTTTTATATGACGTTCCATCCCAGGAGAAGTAACTTCCATATAAATATCTTGATTTTGCAAAATAGCTTCTAATCTAGGTAACAACAAGCGATGTACTTTTGCACAGTCATTTACTCCAATTCCTTCTACAGAAGAATCTTTATTTGAAATAACAGCTGTAACTTTTGTAGTTGTTTTTGCAGGAACTACCTTAATTGAAACAAGAATGTAACCAAGTCCTTCAATTAAAGATTTACACTCGTTATAATAAGGCATTGTATCAAGTGATGTATATTCCATAAATTCTCCTATAAGAAGTTGTGAGAAAAATTTCAATTTTTTTGAACAACTTCTTAGCCGCAATTTCGCAACGAAGTGAGAAATTGCAGTAAATATTACAAGTTTGCTAAAGCAAACTTGATTTGAAAAGTAAAGCACTATTTGTGCGTAACTTTTCAAAAATGCTCCTATAAGAAGTTGTGAGAAAAATTTCAATTTTTTTGAACAACTTCTTAGCCGCAATTTCGCAACGAAGTGAGAAATTGCATTAAATATTACAAGTTTGCTAAAGCAAACTTGATTTGAAAAGTGAAGCACTATTTGTGCGTAACTTTTCAAAATTGCTCCATAAAAGAAAGTTTAAAACACCAAAAAAAAGGAGCCGTATGAACGACTCCAATTTTTTAGGATATTAATTATGTTCAGTAGTATTTTAACATCTGTAACATTTTTAGTCAATAGACTTTAATACACCTATTTTTTTAGTAATTTTTAGTCTTGAATCTTTTTAGAAAAATTTAAATAAGGTTTATCTAAAACTAAATATGATGTATTATCTTTTTCAATGATTTGATAATTAGAAAATTCTCTTTCAAGATTAATTTTTTCAACATTTCTGATTTTTACACCGCGCCCTTCAGCACAAGTGTAAAGTTTATCATCAATTTTAATATATTTTTGAATATTTCTAAAATATTCATCGTCCAAACTTGATAATTTTGAAAAATTTGCGTTTGAATTTAATTCCACAGTATTTTCTGTAATCATTGCTTTTTGATTTTGTAAATTTTCATTATCAATTTCTAAATCACATAACCAATAACGAATTTTTAGTACATTTTCTAAAGAATCTAAAATAAGATAAGCATAAATTTCGGTTTGAATCAGTGATTTATCCAAACTAATATCACAAATATTGCTTTTAGGAAGAAAAAGTTTGAATTTTGAATTTACTAATTTTGAATCATTTTCGGCTAAAATCCAATATTGCATAAAAAGTTGACTTTCATAAACAAATGGAACTACTTTCAATTCATAAAATGAAATAGAATTAGGTTTATCTCGCCAAAGACCATAGAAAGTTTTAAGTTCATGAATAATTTTTTGATTTTCAAAATCAAAAGTGATAAATTTTGAAGTATTTTCCCACTCACCAGATAATTCTGATTTATTAAATTTTTCATTTTGAGAAAACAAAGAAAGAATACAAAATAAATTTAATATCACATAAAGTAAAATTTTTAAGTTAAGCTTTTTTGAAAAAAAATTCATATAAATAAAACTCTTCTACAAAAACAAATCAATTGTCATCGATACTTCGCTAATTGAAATATTTAATTTACTAGCTATCAAATCAGCTGTTAAACCTTGTCGAGATAAATCAATTATCTGTTGCTGAATTGGAACTTTTGGCTGAATTTTTTCTGTTTGTTGAATTACAGTTTTTTCAACATCTCCAGAAAAATCTAACTCTAAGTTTTTATCTGTATTACCTTTTTTATTTACACCGTAAGGATTCTTTTTCATAGCTTTTGATTTTTTCAAATCACTAGTTCCGGCATTTTCAGTAAACAATGGCAAAAGTTCAGAATTGTCAGATGTATCATTAAAAGAATAAATCTTAACTGCTTGTTGAGATGGTGCTGAGCCTTGCTGAAATTCTGTTAATTGTTGATAAAGTTGTCGTTCATTTTCTTTTTGAATCAGAGTATTTTCATACATCATGATTTTTTTATCAGCTGTATCAATAACATCTCTAACCTGATCGATTTTTGCAACCATAAGAGTTATTGCATTATCAGTTTCGCGATTTATTTCTTTGAGAATATTTTCAGCACCCTGTTTTATATCAGATAACAAACCGTCAGCCGAAAAAGATTTTTTAAAAATTCTAAAACAAAATATCCAAAGAAGGATATTTATTACTAAAATTACAATGCTTATAATTAACAATGACATAAAACTTTACCCCGAAATATCAATTGTTTTTCCTAAAGCAGGATCTTTAATAACTTCTAAAACAATTTCTTCTTGTGTTTCTTCTGATTTTTGTTTTTTTGATGAATTATTTTTTCCATCATTAGAATTATGTCCATCTTTTACAGAGGACATTGATTCTTGTTTTTCCATTTGCTCAACAGTTGTTGATTTTTGAATATCTTTTTTTACAAGTCCATCAAGCTGCATAGACCCCTGAAGTTGAGCTTGTTGCTGTTGATGAACAACATTTTTTGAAACTTTATCCATTTGAGTATAAAGAGTTTGTAAATCAATTGGCTGTATAGCCATCTGGAACCCTCTTTGAATCTTCTGCTGATGGTGGTTCGTATTTTCCGTGACGAACAAAACCATTTTCATAATAGAAAGTAACTTGTTTTACATCAGTTCGAATTTCTTCTTTTACATCACGAACATAAACTTTTACACCAGCATAAACCACACCAGAAGCAGAAATTTTACCGATAATTTTAAGCTCTCTTAAGTGATCTTGAATTTCTTGAATTTCTTTAGACATTTCGTCAGATTCAGCAACAATCTCGCGTTTTCGTGTAGTCAATTTTATGAGCATTTCTTCTTTATCGTGAGGTAAAGTTTTTCTAACTTTTTTAGTATTTTCAAGACTTGTAATATTCAAATCCAATTCTTCGAGTTCTCGTAATAATACACTTTGATTTTCTTGTAATTCATTCAAGCGGTGCTTAGCACGAGGATCGTAACCAACTTCAAGAATAGTTTCACTACCACCACCGGCACTACCAATATTTTTTGTGTAAATTTCTTCTGTTGCAAAAATATGACCACCGATAATAGTTGCTCTTTTTCCTTCAACAAGAATCTTCTTGTTACAAGTAACTTTTGAGTTCATAATAGAATCAGATACAATGATATATTCTTCCACATCAACAGTTGTATTCTGAATAAACTTAGCCCACAAGGATTTTCCAGCCTTGATATAACCTTCATCACGACCCATAATTCCTTGATTAACTACAATATTTCCATCTGCTTCCAAATTACATCGTCCAACAGCACCTGCAACTTCAATATTTCCTGAGGCTTTGATATTAAATCCGTCATCAACGCAACCTTTAACAATAACTGTTCCAAGGAAAGAAATATTACCAGTTTTAATTGAAACATCGCCATCGATCTGGAGAACTGGCTCAACGCTAATTTTTTCACCAGTTAAAATTACTTGTCCATTAATTGAAGCACAAATTGTTCTTCCGTCTGTATCAACATAAACATTTTTGCCAAGAGGAAGATTGATATCTTTTCCATTTTTAGCTTCAAGGTATTTACCAAGAATTGTCTTTCCTGGTTTTCCTCTTTCAGGAAGCATTTTTTGTGCCAAAGGCTGACCTTCAACAACATTTTGAATAAGATTCAATTCTTTAAAGTCAACTTGACCAGAAGCAGACTCTTTTACTTTTAGTTTTGATTTATCAGTTTCAAAATTATATGCAATATATGCGTTTCTTCCATCAACAGGTTGAATTGCAGATGCAACCTCATAAGGCATACCATACACAGGAGAATCTACAAATTCACTAATTTTTTCATCATCAATTCCAGCAACAACACCTTGAGTTTCTAAAGCTCTACGAATTTGGTCTGCAGAGATATCGGCACCACCAATAGCAGGAGCAGAAGCAACAATAGTTCCATGCATTTCATCAGATGAAATTTCAACTGTGATAAGAGCATCACCAACAGGATTGTGTTGATATTGACCAACCACAATATATTTATCATCAGTTCCTGTGTTTATAGCATTTTTTACAGCATTTTCATCAATTCTTACAGTATCAGAACGATTAAGATGAGATAAAACTTCTTTTAAATTAACAGCTTCACCATTTCCAACAGGCAAAACAACCTTCAAGTGTAAATGAGAACCAAAACGATGAACAAAGAATGCTCCATCTTTATCTTGAATAACTACAGCACCTTCAAGTTCATCATCATCAAAAATATCATCAGAATTTGCTTTTTTCTTTTTAATAACAGAAGAAGCCATTTCATAAGCTCGAATTTTCCAGTTTTTCTTAACAAAACCTAAAAAACCTTTACTTCCCCGTTCCAAAACCTCGTATTCCAGCAAAGCAACTCTAGTATCAAGCTGAACAGCAGCATCTGCCAATGCTTCTTCAAGCGAATCAGCAAGAACATCTACGTAATTCAAAGACTCGTCTACATCAAGTAATTTCTTCATGTCTTTACGAATTATATCTAGAGTTACCATCTTTGCTCCGTTAAACGATTCCCTTTCTAATATTTGTTAATTTAGCTCGTAAACGCAAGTTAGCTTTTGTATGCAATTGAGAAACTCGAGATTCACTTACCTCTAAAACTTGTCCGATTTCTTTGAATGTCATATCTTCATGATAGTACAAAACCAAAACCATTTTTTCTTTTTCAGGAAGTTCATTTATAGCTTCGATTATAACACGACGAATTTCTTCTCTTTCAACAATTACATCAGGATTTAAACTTGAAGGAGATTCGATACAATCACCAATTGAAACATGTTCTGATTCTTCTCCTGAATACCAAACATCATTTAAAGAAAGAACACTTGTTCCTGAAACTTTTAAAATTGTTTGATGATATTCATCTTCAGAAATACCCATAGCACCAGCAACTTCACTATCAGAAGCAGGACGCCCTAATTTTGATTCAAGTTGAACAATAGTATCTTCAATTTCTCTTGATTTTTGACGAACTGAACGAGGCACCCAGTCTAAAGTTCTCAATTCATCAAAAATTGCACCTCGAATTCTAGTAACTGCATATGTTTTGAATTTTACATTTTTTTCTGGATCAAATTTATTGATTGCATCTAATAAACCGAATTGTCCATATCCTACCAAATCATCAAAATCTACACTACCAGGCATTCCTACAGAAACCTTACCAGCAACATATTTTACCAAAGGCATATATTGTCTGATAAATTTATCACGAAGTTGAGGTGATTTTGTTTTTTTGAACTCAAGCCAAAGCTCATCTTCTGTTTTTTGCTCGTCTAGTGCAACCATCATAATTTCCCACCCAATTATCCATCTTTACTTAATATGGTACGAATTGCCTTTGCCATAGCTTCAGCATCTTGCGCACCTGTATCAATCATTGAAGAACTACCATGAAATGAAGAATTTTCAAAATCAGTAGATCCTTTTTTTTCATCATTAAACTCCGGAAGACTATCTAACTGGTCATCAGAAGTTTCATCAATATCACTACTCATCGAAGAAGATGTCATTGTCTGAATATCAGATCTTACAAAGCTACCAGTCTGAACATTTGGCAACTCATCACCTTCTTGTTTTTGTGGCTCAATGCTGGAAACTGACGAACTCGTAGAATCTTCACTTTTAGGTTCTACAGAAACCTTTACTTCTTCAGACTCTGTTGATTTTGGAGAAACTTTTGCATCAACATAAAAACCTGGAGCAGAATCTTCTTCTGTTAATTCATCATCACCTACGGTAACATCAACCATAGTACCAACATTTACTTCACTTGGAACAGGACTGTTTTCAAACTCTCCCATATCTAAAAATCGTTCAAAAACAAATTTTATTCCTAAAAATAATGCTGCTAAAAGTGCAGCAAATATCACGGCTCTTAGTAAAACTAAACCGAATCCAATTCCGGAAAAAAGTCCGGTAAAAAAAGACAGAAAGAAGCCAACGCAAGCCGCCGCTACAATAATCTTAGAACTAAACATAGACTTCCTCCATATAAATAGATTAAGGCAAAAATGATATTAGGTCAAGTAAATATTTTATTCACTTAACTATACATATCAAAATTACTTTTTCTTACCTCTAAATTTACGCATAAATCTTGAAAAACCTTCTTCTTCATCAATACCTGTTTTTTCAATTCTACCTACAATATGTTTCAAACACATAGAAGGTTTTGATGTAGGACTTGAAACTATAAAAGGTTTTTGTCTAATAACAGAAGTTGAAACAATTGGATCATCATAGATAAAACCAAGATAATCAATTTTATAATTCAAAAACTGTGCTGCAATATTTATAATTCTTTCTGAAATTCGCTTTCCTTCATCAGCAGAATGAACGCGATTTACCAAAAGCTTCATGTTTATTTCTGAATTTCTAAGTTCAGTTGCAATAATTTTAATAATTCCATAAGCATCAGTTACAGCAGTTGGCTCTGGAGTGGTGATAACATAAACTTCATCAGCAGCAGCAACAAAAGATAAAACATTATTTGAAATTCCAGCACCTGTATCAATAATGATAATATCAGCATTGGAAAGAGTAGAAAATTCTTTTACAAAGTAATCAAGTTCTTCTTCAGAAAGATTTGCAAGTTTTGAAAAACCATTTGCACCAGCGATAAATTTAAGTCCATATTCTGTATCTAAAATAATATCACTCATTTTTTTGTGCTTTTCAATTACATGTAAAAGATTGCTTCCTGGAACAACATTCAACAAAACATTAACGTTTGCCATCCCTAAGTCACCGTCAATCAAAATAACTTTTTTTCCGATTTGTGCATATTGAATTGCCATATTTACAGCAATATTTGTCTTTCCTACACCACCCTTTCCACTTGTAATTGCAATAATTCTAGTTTTATGAGTTGCGGACTTTACATAAGGAGACTCGTTAATTGCAGTTTCCATTCTTTTTTGCATTAAAGCGCGTAATTCTGAAGCTTGATCTTCCATAACTTCTACCTTTCCTTAATCTAAAAAATTATCAAATTTTTTACCAAGACTTTTTGAGTCAAAATTAAAACCAGAAAGTCTTTCAAGCAAATGATTAACAGATGCTTGTTCTAAATAATGTGGAACTTTTTGTCCTGTGGTAAAATATGTTAAAGTTTTTCCTTTATCAGACAAACCACTAACAACGTTTCCAATATGTGAAGTTTCGTCAAATTTAGTTATTATAACTGAATCATACCCAAAGATTTCATATTGTTGCATAATATCTTTCATATCAGATAATTTAGTTGAAGCAGTCATACACAAGTAAGTTTTTACAGAATATTTACCAATATCAAGAATTTTTTTCATTTTGGCAATATTTTCATAATCTTTAGGACTATAACCTGTTGTATCGATAATAATATAATCTTCATCATTTCTGTACATATTGATAAGTTCATTTATATCATCAGCAGTTTGAGCTTTTGAAACAGGAACTTGCATTGTATCACCATAAATTTCAATTTGCTCTTTTGCTCCAATTCTAAACCAGTCAATAGTAATGATTCGAACATTCTTTTTAACCTCTTCCCCAGATTTTCCAAAAGCATAACGAGCTGCAAGTTTTGCAACAGTTGTAGTTTTTCCAACACCAGTAGGTCCTACTAAAACAATAATCTGTGGACGAGATTCATATACAGGCTTTTGAATAGAAACACTTTCACAAATCCATTCAACAACTGAATTTTGAACAGAATCAAAATCATCAAGGGTATCAAGAGGAAAATTCTTTCTAATTTTTTCAACAATTCTTCGTGTATAGGAAGCCGAAAATTCATTTTCTTCTAATAAAGCTTCGATTCTAGTAATTGTTGAATGTTCCTCTGGTGCAAAATTTTTTGAACTAGCCATTTGTTCCTGCATAGATTTTACAGTATCCAAAACTTCTTGCATCTGAGGATTTGGTTTATATTTTACACTTTCTAAAATCTTTTCTCGTTCTTTTTCAAAATCGTTAACCCGAGAACTTTGATTAATAGAATTAACAAGAGAAGTTTGAGTTCGGTAACTTGGACGACATAACATATAGGAAATTTCAACGCCATCAATATGAAAAAACAAGCCTTTTTTTATCTTTACATCTTTTTTTCCAACAACTTGATAATTCAAACTGTGAACTTCTTGAATTTTTCTATAGCATTCATTTTCAGTTTCGCCTTGTACTCGATGTATTACAGATGCATCTGGTCTATCCAACTTTTACCTCCCCTAAAACTTCATATTTAATTTCTTTATCTATTTCTTGTAATGAAAGCACAACTAAGTCTGGCATTTCACGCTCTGTACTTCGTTTTACTAAAATACGAGCTTCTTCAGGACAAACAATTACAGGGAAATACCCCTTATCTCTTGCAGAAGCTATGAAATTACTTAAAGCAGCAATCCATTGTCTTTGTAAAACTGGATCCAACATAACACCATAACCATTAGAAGTTTCATACTTTGAATCAACTAGTTTTTGTATGAAACTTGGCTCAATTGTAACGATATGTAAAAACTTATTATCATCACAATGTTGTAAACAAATTTGCCGTCCTAAACGTTGACGAACCTTTTCAACAAGGAACTCTGTCCGTTTGGTTAACGAACCGTAATCAGCCATAGTTTCTAAAATTGCAACTGTATTTCTGATAGAAACTCGTTCTCGCAATAAACCTTGCATAACTTTTTGAATTTCACCAACAGTAAACATTTTCTGAACTTCATCAACAACAGCTGAATAAGTTTTTGATAATTCATCAAGAATACCTTTAACGGCTTGACGGTCAAGAATGTCAGCTGCATGTTGTTTTATCATTTCTGTAAGATGAGTTGCAATAATTGTTGGAGAATCAATAACAGAATAACCATATTGTTCTGCTTTTTCTCGATTATCTTTTGAAACCCACAGTGCAGGAAGCCCAAAGGCTGGATCAACAGTTTGCTCACCAGCAATTTCTTGAGTAACCCCACCTGTGTTCATACACATATACCAACCCATTCGTACTTTAGCAGTATTTACTTCTACACCACGAATTTTAAATCGATATTCGTTTGGATCAATTTGAATATTATCAACAACACGAATAGAAGGAACAACTAAACCTAATTCAAGTCCTAATTCACTTCTGATTCTACTAATTCGTTCGATTAAGTCCCCGCCTTTTTCTCTTTCAAGCAAAGGAACCAAGGCGTACCCTAATTCCAAGGAAAGTGGATCAAGAGGAACTACAGGACTAATAGCTGATGGCCCAGCTGGCTTTTTCTGTTTTTCTTTTTCCTTTTGAATAGCTTGTTCTACTTTTGCTTTATTCAACGATGAAAGTCTATATCCAAGATAAACAAAAAAAACACCCATAGGAATCAAAATGTACCAAGGGAATCCTGGTAAAACTCCAATAAAGGCTATTGTTACGCCACCAATATAGTAAATCCATACATTTTTAGAAAATTCATTTTTGAAATCTGAACCAAGTGAGGATTTTTCATCATTTGCAGAACGAGTTACAATAAGACCTGTTGCTACAGAAATCAACAAAGATGGAATTTGAGAAAGCAAACCGTCTCCAATTGTAAACTTTGCATAAATTCCTATTGCTTTATTAAAAGGTTCTCCATGAAGAACCATTCCTAAAATAATTCCACCAACAAGGTTAATCGCTGTTACCAAAATACCAAATTTTACAGAACCAGAAATAAACTTGGTAGCACCGTCCATTCGAGAATAAAAATCAATTTCTTTTTGTAATTCAGCTTTTCGTAAAGTTGCAACTTCTTCAGTAATTGCTCCTGAATTAAACTCTGCATCAATAGCCATCATTTTATTTGGCATAGCATCCAAAACGAATCTAGCCTGAACTTCTGTAATACGAGTTGCACCTTTTGTAATTACCATTACTTGAACTGCAATAAAAATTATAAAGATAAGAAGTCCGATAACAAGACCATCAAGTCCACTTTTTCCAACAACGAATTCACCAAAAGCATTTACCATTCGTCCATCAAACTTTGAACCTTCTGTTAAAATTCCTCGAGTTGAACTAACATTTAATGCCAAACTAAAAACAGTAGAAACTAAAAGAATTGTAGGGAATGTAGAAAAATCCGTAGCCTTTGTAACATAAAGAGTCATCAAAAGAATTAAAACCGATAACAACAAGTTACAAGACATAAATAAGTCAAGTAAAACAGTCGGAAGCGGAATAATCAACATAAGGATTATAGCTATAACGCCTATAGCGACAATGAGATCACTAGTATTTCTTTGATTTAACTTTTCAGCCAAGAGTCCCCACCCAAAATGACTTTATAGTTTTTTACCTTTCATGGTATAAACTTTTGCAAGGATAATTGCTATCGCTTGTAAATATTCTTCTGGTATTATATCACCAATTTCAACTTTTGTATATAATTCTCGAGCAAGAAGTTTATTTTCTACAATTTCTATATCATTTTCTTTTGCTAAAGTTTTAATTCGCATAGCTAAATCATCAGAACCTTTTGCATTAACAATAGGAGCATGCATAGTTGCATTGTCATACTTTACAGCAACAGCATAGTGAGTTGGGTTGGTAATTACAACATCTGATTCACTAACAGCTTTTGGCAAATTTTGATACAAAAGATTTCGCATTTGCTGACGAAGTCTACTCTTAACTAAAGGATCTCCTTCTAATTGCTTGTATTCTTCTTTTACTTCTTGCTTTGTCATTTTCATTGATTCCATAAATTGTTTTTTCTGAACAAGATAATCAGGAATCGCAACAATAAGAAAAACAAAAGCTGCGATAAGCAAAATTTTAGCAGCCATTTTTGCAATATAACAAACTCCACTCCATAAACTAACATTCATCATTGATAAAAGAGTTTCTATATCAGAGGTTATAATAATATACGAGATAACAAAAAGAACTATCACTTTGAACAAAGATTTAAAAACATTAAAAGCACCTTCACCTGAAAATATTGTCTTTTTAAAATACTGACCAAATTTTGGCATAATTTTTGAAAACTTTGGTTCAATTGGCTTTGTTGAGAATATAAAACCTTTAGTTTGAACAATATTACCAACAACACCTGCAATCATAGCAATAATTCCAATTGGTAAAACTATTTTTATAAATGAATTATAAAATACAGTTACTAAGGCACTATCCGTTAATTCAGCAGAAGCACATCTATCAAAATAAAATCTAATAACTTCAACACAATTATTAAAAATCCAAGGCGCCAAAATAATAATTGCAATTACTGGTAAAAGTAAAACTAAAGCACCACTAATTTCTGTACTTTTTGCAACTCTTCCTTCTTCCCTAGCTTTTTTTAATTTATGTTCTGTTGGTTCTTCTGTTCGACCTTCTTCTTCAGCCGAGGCAAACCATTGTAAATCAAAAAGTAATTTTTTTTCATCTTCGCAATTAAACTTCTGAGCAATCAATAAATCATCATCAACACAAGGAGAAAAAAAATCCAAAGAAAACAATTCAGGATTACAAGAACTAAATTTTATCATAATTGATTCCTTGTAACTTCAGTTAAAAGATTTTCCAATTTAAAGAATGCTATATCAAAAGAACGAGTAAAAAAATCACACATTACTGGCATTAACAAAACTAAAATCAAAAATGAAGTTAAAATTGTCATTGGAAGTCCTTCAGAAAGAAGATTCATCTGAGGAGCCGCTTTTGATAAAATTCCCATTGTTACTGAAATTAAAAATAAAGTTCCTACCAAAGGAAGTGAAATCATCATTGCATCAAAAAACAAATCAGTAAGACCTGTTAACAAAAAAGTAATAAAATTATCTTTGTAAAAAACCAAGGAAAAAGCATTTAAAGATTCAAAGCTTCGTAAAATTCCACCTAAAAACAATTCCTGAAAGCCATCAACTTGAATAAAAATCACCATAGCCATCAAATTTAGATATTGTCCCATCAAAGGATTTTCAACTTGAGCCAAAGCATCATAAACTTCAGAGGCCGCGAATCCCATTTGATAAGAAAAAAATTGTCCAGCAGAACTAAAGGCTGAAAAAATCATGGAAATAAAAAAACCGATAATTACACCTATTAAACCTTCACCTATCAAAAGCAAAATATACTGTAAAGAAAAAGCTCCTGAAAAAATATTTTTTGCAACATGATATTCAGCAATTTGCCAAGACTGGCCATAAGCTGAAGGGATAATTAGAAAAGCCATATATCCAGCCAAAGCAATTTTTGCAACCCTAGAAACATTTTGCATTGAAAAAAGAGGAAGTGTTAAAATTAATGCAAAACAACGAACAGCCGCCAATAAATACAAAGGAGCTCGTTGAACAATTTCGTTTAACATTGCAAAAAAATTCTCCTATCAACTACCTTACAAGTTGTGGAATCATTTGAAAAATCTGAACAGTATAATCTCTCATCGAAGCAAACATCCAACCACCTAAAAGTGCAAGAATAGCCAGAATTGCAAATATTTTTGGAACAGTTGTTAAAGTTTGCTCCTGAATCGAAGTTACAGCTTGAAAAATTGCAATAACTAAACCAACAACAAGAGCAACTCCTAAAACTGGAGCAATCATAATTAAAATTTGAAAAAGTCCATCTCGTAATAATGTTACTAAATCACCAATAGACATAAATTACCTTCACTTTACAAAATTGAATTAAATAGTTGTTGAGTTAATAAACCCCAACCGTCAACTAAAATAAAAATCATCAATTTGAATGGCATAGAAATCTGAACAGGAGGCAACATAATCATACCCATTGCCATCAAAATACTTGCAATGACCATATCAATTACGATAAAAGGAATATAAAGCAAAATACCAATTTTAAACGCGACCGTTAACTCGTGCAAAATATAAGCAGGAATCAAAACATAAGTTGGAACATCAGCCAAAGTTTGAGGTTTTGGTAATTTTGCCATAGACATAAAAAGTGAAATTGAATCAGTATCGTTAGCCATTTGCTTGAACATAAAAATTCTGATTGGAGCTTCAGCTTCACTTAAAGCCTGTTCAAGTCCAATTTGCCCATCAGACAATGGTTTAAAAGAATTTTCGTAAATCTGATTAAAAGTTGGCCACATTATAAACAAAGTCATAAAAAAAGCAATTCCGTTAAGAACTGTTGTTGGAGGAACTTGTTGTAAAGACAATGCCCTTTTTATAAAATCCAAAACAATTGAAAATCTCAAAAAACAAGTAAGAAGAATTAAGATACTTGGAGCAAGAGAAAGAATTGTAAGAAGAAGCATAACTTGAACAGAAAATGCAACTTCTTGATTACTATCTGGCGCACGAATTGATAAATCCACAATTGGCATATCAACATCATTTACAGTTCCAGACATTTGCATCGTTCCCTCTGTTGAACCTTGAGGAAAATTTTGTGCAAATAAATTTACAGGAGAAACAAAAAGCAAAACAGAAAAAGTTAAAATCAAAACGATTCTATTCTTCATCTTTTTTCTCCGACAAAGAAATGTTTTTTAATCGATTTGATTGACTTTGCATATTTTCTACGGAACTAGAAACTGATTCTTCAAAAGTTTTCTTTTTTAATCCCATAGCAGTTGCCAAAATTGAAGCAAAATCCTTTACAGAACCACTAGATTCTTTATCCGCTTCCAAATTCATTGCATCAATTAAATCTTTATCATCTAATTCTGAAATTAATTGAACACTTGAATCAGAAACACCCAAAATATAACAATGATTTTGCAATGTTACAACTTGAACAGATTTTCCTGGAGAAAGTGTAATTGATGCAACTTTTTTTAAGAACGCATCCGTTTCATTTGTAGGATTTGTTGTTTTTTTTACAAAATAAAAAACTGCATAAATACACCCAATAACAACCAAAAGCACAAGAATCATTCTAACAAAAAGCCAAGCAGTATTTGAACTACGCTGTTCAACAACTTCTTGATTTGTTGAAATTATCATTTGAGATTCTTGTTCTTTACTTGAGAAAACAGATTGTGATGTTTCAGAAACAACATCAGAACTTGTACTTTGAGCATAAAAACTCAAAGTACTAACAAAAAAGAGAATACCTATAAAAAGGAATTTAATTGTTAAGTTTTTCGTAATAAGCCCCCACCCAAAAAATTACTTAAAACTATTGACTATCTGCCAAACGCTCCATTGGAGAAAGAATTTCAGTTACACGAACACCAAAGTTTTCATCAATAACTACAACTTCTCCCTTAGCGATAGGTTTATGGTTTACAAGGATATCTACAGGTTCACCAGCAAGTTTATCAAGCTCGATAATTGTACCTTCCCCCATTCCAAGAATATCCTTAATTAATTTCTTTGTTCGTCCAAGTTCTACGGTCATTTCCATGAAAACATCCATGATAAGACCGATATTTCCTTGCTCCATTCCTACTGCACCATTTTGCAACATAGGATACTGAACACTTTGCACATTTGGAGTATTCATTGGCATTTGCATACCCATAGGCATTCCCATCTGAGGCATACCCATTTGCATACCGCCCATTGGCATTTGCTGCATTCCACCCATAGGCATTCCCATCTGAGGCATACCCATTTGCATTCCACCCATTGGCATACCACCCATTTGTTGTTGCATACCTGCCATCTGTGGTTGAGCAGCTGCAGGAGAAGACATTTGAGCAAAGGAGTTATCAGTTTTAGGTGTTTCTTGTTGACCACCACCGAAAGCTACAATCAAACTTTTTGCAACTTCTTCACCCATAATTTCCCACAATGTATAAACAGAACCATCAACTGTAAGTGGATAAGAAAATAATACAAATGAACCTTGTGGAAAGTGAACCATTGCCTTAGGCACATGATTTGCTTCAGCAGGATTACAAGCTAACCCAGGAAATTTTCCTGTATTACTAATATTTGTAATTTCGTTACCTGTATGTTGAGAAACAACTTCAGAAACTACAGAAAGTGACATTCCATCAATTTCTGGAGCATCTTCTTTGTTAATTAATCCAGCAAGTTTTTGAGTTAATTCAGGAGCGAGAATAAAAAGGTGACTACCATACAAGCCTTCGTTAAAATCTGCTGTGATTGAAACTACCATTTCTGGAATTTTTCTAAGAACTTGATCTCGACCAACAGTTTCAATTACAGCCTCATCAACTTTTACTTGAGCACCTGTCATTGTTTCCAAACTAGAAGCCAATGCTTCTGAATTTTTTCCAGCAATATCTTTCAAATAGGAAAGATCTAAGTTTGCAGAAGAAGCTGGAGAGGATATACCAGTGGTATTTATACCACCCATATCTACACCTGCTAACAAAGCATCTATTTCTTCTTGTGAAATTGCACCATCACTCATATGTTTCATCTCCTTCTACAGATAATTCTTCGTATTCTTCAGATTCTGGATGATTGATTTTATCAATGACTTGAACTGCCATTTTTTTACCAATAACACCTGGCTGACACAAAAATTTAGGTTGATTTCCAACGCTTAAAGTTAAAGGATCACCAATCTTCACATTAGATAATCGGATAGTATCCCCAACTCTTAAATTCAAAACATCGTAAATAGGTAAATTTATTGAACCAATTTCTGCAACCACATCCATTTCTACAGAAGCAAGTTTTTCTTGCAAAATTCCACTGTATTGAGTTGTAGAACTTCTTCTAACAGAGGAAAACCAGAACTGAGAAGAAAGTTTTGAAATAATTGGTTCGATTGTAATGTAAGGAATACAGAAGTTCATCATTCCTTCTTCTTCACCTACTTTTGTTTCAAGGGTAACAAGAACAACCATTTCTGAAGGAGGTACAATCTGAGCAAACTGCGGATTTGTTTCAATTTGCCCAAGACGAGGACGAAGATCAATTACCTGAGTCCAAGCTTCGCGCATATTTGCAAGAATACGCACAATAATACCTTCCATTACGGATTGCTCAATATCTGTTAAATCACGCTGAACCTTTGTTCCCTGCCCTGTTCCACCAAAAAGACGATCAATCATAGAAAAGGTAATTGCAGGGTCAATTTCCAAAATTGCATTACCTTTCAAAGGATCCATATTGATAACAGCCAAAGTTGTTGGAGTTGGAATCGAACGGATAAATTCCTCGTAAGTCAACTGGTCTACAGAAGCAACGTGAACATGAACCATACTACGAAGCTGTGCAGAAAGGCTTGTTGTTGTTAATCGTGCAAAAGTTTCATGCATGATAGATACAGTACGAATCTGTTCTTTTGAGAACTTATCCGGGCGTTTAAAGTCGTAAATTTTAATTTTTCGAGTATCATTTACGGGGGTATAGTCCTCGGCTTCTGGTTCGCCGGAGCTAATCGCCTGGAGTAACTGATCTATTTCATCTTGTGACAGAACTTCGTTCATGCTTCACCCTTAAAAATTATTGTTCAAGTACATCAAGTGTTAAAAATTTTACATCTTTAATGCGAGATGTACTTAAAATATCATCATTTATTGTATTGCGAATTTCCATTTGCAATTTTGCTTCATTATTTGGTCTTAATTCTGCAGCTGTTTTACCTGTAAAATATCGACGCAAAAAGTCCTTAATTTCAATTTGTCGTTGTGTAATTTCAGTTGCAGTTGTTTTATCATCAACCTTGTAACCAAGCACAACTTCTACAATAACACTTGCGGGAACTTCATCGCAAGTTTTTGTTTTAATAGAACCGATAGAATTGTACCAAGATAACAACTCTCGTTTACTTGTATATTCAGGTGATACAGGAACAGCAACAGTAGCAGTATTATTTGTTCCCATAACCTTCATTGTTATAATTACAACTGTAACAATAAGAATAATTGCTCCAATTACAATAGCAATCCATTTAAGTAAAGTCGGAAGCAATCCTCCCATTCCTTTACCTTTCTTTTTATTACCAGTAGATGAACCTAAATCGTTATCATCTAAGCTTGTATCTTCATCAGCCATAAAAACCTTCCTTTTTTATAACAAATATAATATCATTAAAAATGACCTTCGTCCAGAATAATTATATCAACTCGACGATTATAGGCTCTTCCATCAGGAGTATCATTTGAATGTCTTGGTTGATTATCAGCATAACCTGCTACAGAAAATTGGCTTTCGTTTATTCCAAAATCTGAAAGATAATGCAAAACATTCACTGCTCTTGCAGAAGATAATTCCCAGTTACTTGGCCACTTTGTTGAATCAGCAGTTGTAGAATCTGTATGACCTTCAATTCTAAAATTTCTTCCTGCTAACTCAGGCATTGATAAAAACTGAGATATTCTTAAAAGAGTATCTCGAGTTTCCTCTATATTTAACTCTGCACTATTTTCTGCAAAAAAAGCATCTGCAGCCAGAGTAATTACCAAACCTCTTTCATCACTTGTAATGGTAATTCTTGTAGATTTTCTATCTGGTGCAAAAAGACTTACAGCTTTCTTTTTTGCAGTTCCAAGATTTTTACCTTTTTCAAGAGATGGTAAACTATTTATACTATTACCTAAATCTGCTAATCGTCCAGAAGTTGCTGACATACCACCAGAAACAGAATCAGTTTGCAATGAAGCTGTCATCATTGCCATTTGAACAGGGTCTGCATCAGTTGGATTATAAAGCATTACGAAGAAGCAAAGCATAAGAGTAATCATATCTCCGTAAGTGGTCAACCATTCCTGTGACGCTTTTTTAGGCTCTTTCTTTCCCATTCTAAAACCTCAAATTAATCCTTTAGAACATCAGCTTCAATTGCTTTTCTTGATTTAGGATCAAGGTAAGTTAAAAGTTTCATTGCCAAAATACGAGGGTTGTCCCCTGCTTGAATTGATAAAACACCTTCAATAATCATTTCTTTTGTTCGAATTTCAGTTGCATTTTGGTCTGCCAATTTTGAAGCAATAGGTGTCATAATCCAGTTAGCAATAAGAGAACCATAAAGTGTGGTTACAAGAGCAACCGCCATGTTAGGTCCAAGAGATGACTTATCTTCCAAGTTACGCAACATACCAATAAGACCAATAACGGTACCCATCATACCATATCCCGGAGCAAGTCCTGCCCAAGCAACAATAATGTTAATCCAGTCTAAGTGACGACCTTCAATTTGATTCATTTCACTTTGCATGATACCGCGAATAATAACACCGTCAGTTCCGTCAACAACAAGACGCAAACCGTTTTTCATAAAATCATCTGATAAATCTTCAAGACCTTCTTCCAAAGCAAGAATACCTTCTCGACGAGCTTTTTCAGAAAGAGTAACCATATCTTGTACAAGAGTTTTTTCGTTGAAATCTGGAATTTTAAAAGCGCGTCCCATAATTGAGAATACACCCAAAACAGACGACATTGGATAAGCAATAAACAATGCGAAGAAAGAACCACCGAGAACGAAGATCAAAGATGGCACGTCGAAAATACCACCCATTGTACCACCTGAAGTTAAAACAGACATGACGATACAGACTGCTCCACCAACAAGACCTAATATTGTTGCTATATCCACTTAAAATTCCTCCCAAAATTAAATTGAATATTTACAGCTCGTTTTTAAATCCACCGATTCGTTTTCGATATTCAACGATACTGTTAATTATTTCTTCTGGAGAATTGCGTACAATAAGTTTTTTTCCAGAAAGCATTACTAAAGTTACATCAGGATTTTGTTCGATACATTCAATCTGATGTGGATTAATCCAGTAGTGTTTTCCATCTAGACGAATAACTTCTATCATTCTTCTATTTTCTACGCTAATTCGTTACAAGTCAAGTAGTTTTGCACAATTTATGCACAATTCTACTTATTTTCATTATCGGAAAATATTTTTCTGATATTAGCAAAAAATAATCATTGTCAATACAAAAGTGAATTATGAGCTTCTTGAATTTTTGAAGGAATATCAATATGTTGAGGACAATGTTTTACACAAGCACCACAATTTACACATTGATTTGCACCTTTATTCCATTTTACAAGATTTTCATAATCAGTTAAATGAATTTTATCAGTTTGTTCAAAAAGACCTCTCATAGAAGCGTTGTTATAAACCTCAAAAATTTCTGGAATGGAAACACCTTTAGAACAAGGAACGCAATATCTACATCCTGTACAAGAAACCTTCATTTTTGATTCAAACCAATTTTGAGCTTTTTTTACAACTTCCATTTGAACATTTGGCATTGAATTAGGAAACGCAGTAGAAGCAACGGCACTATTTACCAAAACTTGATTTTCATCGTTCATACCAGAAAGAGCAATAATAACCTCTTGACTTTCCCAAACATATCGTAACGCCCATTCAGCAGGTAGCCGAGGAACATCAGCCTTGGCAAAAATATCTCTAATTCCAACAGGTGGATTTGCCAACAAGCCTCCTCGTAAAGGTTCCATGATAATTACACCAAGTTCCTTTTGTGCTGCATATTTTAAACCTTGCCAACCAGGATTTTGAGTACGTTTTTCTCCATCTTCATCAATGTAATTATACTGAAGTTGGCAAAATTCAAATCCAGAATATTCATCACACATTTTTTTGAAAGCATCAAAATTATCATGAAATGAAAAACCGATATGTCTGATTTTTCCACTAGCTTTTGCATTTTCTAAAAATTTTGTTACATTTAGATTTTTTACTTGTTCCCAACGATTTTTATCCATAGCATGTAAAAGATAAAAATCGATATGGTCAGTTTGAAGTTTTTCAAGTTGCTCATCTAAAATTCTGTAAAAATCTTCTTCTTTTTTTACATCCCAAACAGGCATTTTGTCTGCAATATAAATTTTATCCCGTAAATTTTCTTCTTTTACAATTTCGCCAAAAACAATTTCACTTTTACCATGATGATATGGATAGGCTGTGTCAAAATAATTTATTCCTTGGTCAATGGCAAGTTTTACAAGATTTCGTGTTTTTTCTTTATCAATTTCTTCTGAATTTAGAAGAAGTGGCAAACGCATTAAACCAAAACCCAAAACTGAAATTTGACAATCTGGGATTTTTGGAAAAATTCTATAATTCATAAGAATATTTTAAAATCATTAATAAAAAAAGTAAAGAAAAAAAATGTTTGTAAAAAATAAATTCTATAGGAAAGTTTGAATCTGGCAATTTTCTGCCCTAAAATCTGCAAATTCTTGATTTGTAAAATCCTTAAAATATGTGTTGATAAGTCTAATTGTTCCACCATGACAAACTAATAAAATGTGTTTGAATTTTGCATACTTAGTTTTAGCTTCGTCTAAAAAATTGTAAATTCGTTGAGCTACATCCAACATAGATTCTCCATCTGGATATTTTACAGCAAACTGACTACGAATTTCTAAATAATCTGGCGCAAAGCGACTACAACCTTCCATTTTTCCGTAGTTTTGTTCAGTAAGACTTTCTTCAATTTGATAAGTGATGTTTAATTTACTTGCAATAATCTGTGCAGTTTGCAGAGCCCGTAATAATGGAGAAGAAATTATCAAATCAATTGCAGGAATTTCACCATTTTGAATTTTTTTATAAATATTCTCAGAAGCTGTTTTTGCTTGTTGAATTCCAAGTTCGATTAAAGGAATATCTGTAACGCCACAAACTAAATCTTCAGCATTCATTTGGGTCCGACCATGTCTAATACAAGAAAAAATCATAAATTAAACCTTCAAATTTAAAAATAAAAAAAGCGCAATTTAAGTAAAATTATACAAAAATCACGCTTTTATATCAACTTAGGATTTTAACTTAAGAAGTTATCTAAATTATCGTTTTAAGTTCATAACTGTATCTAACAATGTATCTGCAGTTTGAATTGTTTTTGAACTTGCTTGGAAACCTCTTTGTGTTACAATCATATCTGTAAATTGTTCTGTAAGGTCAACGTTTGACATTTCCAAAGCACCTGCTAACATTGAACCTTTACCAGCAATTCCTGAAGTTCCGATATTTGCCATACCAGAGTTGTTTGATTCAACATAAGTGTTATCACCAGCTTTTTCAAGACCACCTTGGTTAGCGAAAGTTGCTAAAGCAATTTGTCCGATAGTTCTGTTTGTTCCGTTTGAATAAACACCTGTGATAATTCCGCTTGAATCAATTTTGAAGTTATCAAGATATCCCATTGTGTATCCGTCTTGGTAATAAGCTTTTGTAGAACTTGAAGATGCACTCTGAGTGATTGTGTTCTTCTGGCTTCCGATTGTTCCAAGATTGATGTTCAATGTTTGACGAGTAGGATTACCAGCTTCGTCTGGGTTTGCTCCAATTACATTGAAAGAAGTTTGTAAAACAATCTGTCCTTCTGGATTTGTTAAATTTCCAGCTGAGTCTGTTACAGAAAGCAATGAACCGTTGTTATCAAAGTTTACAAGGAAAGTATTTCCTTGTCCGTCAGTTGTACCCAATCCAACACGAGTTTGTGATTCATCAGCCATATCAGGATCGATAGTTACTGTTGCTTGCCATTGGTTAGGATTTCCAACTACTCTTGTAAAAGAAACATTCAACATGTGTTCGTTACCGAAACTGTCATAAATTTTTTGTTCAGTTGCCCAAGTTCCTTTTGCAACATCTTCTGGGCTTGCACCTTCCAAAATTTCAGGTGTGTTTTTGTTTAAGTTACAAGCAAAGTTTACATTTTCAGTTGCTTTTGCTGGATCTTTTGAACCTACAGGAATGATAAGATCTTCTGTGCTTCCTGCTGTTTGTAAAACCATTTGTCCGTTAATTTCTTCTGCCATCCAACCTTGAACTCTCATACCATTTGCAGGATTTACTAAAGTTCCTTCACTATCAAGACTAAATGCACCAGCTCTTGTGTAAAATGATTCTTCACCATTTTTCATGATAAAAAATCCATTTCCTTGAATAGCAACATCAGTTGAAACACCAGTTGTTTGTAAGTTACCTTGTGTAAAAACTGTATCGATAGCAGCAACTGTTACACCAAGTCCAACTTCTTTAGGGTTTACACCACCAACTTCAGTTGTAGGACTTGCAGCTCCAGACATCTGTTGTGAAATCATATCTTGAAAATTAACACGACCTCGTTTGAATCCTGTTGTGTTTACGTTGGCAACGTTGTTACCGATAACATCAAGTCTTGTTTGGTGGTTTTGCATTCCGGAAACACCGGCGTAAAGTGATCTCATCATAATCTATATCCTCGTTATTTTCTTAGTATACTCTTTGAACTTGAGCCATGTCGTACAACATGCCATTTACTTCAACACGAGGATTTGCACCTCTAGTTGCTCCATTTACAACACCACTTACCAACTGACCAGCAACATCAATATCAACTGTTTTACCAATTACATTAACAGCTTCTGATGAATTCATCATATTAGCAAGTTTAGTAAATTCTGCACTCATATTTGTCATTTGCTCAAGAGATGAGAACTGTGCCATCTGAGCAATAAACTGAGTATTTTCCATTGGACTTGTTGGATCTTGATTTGCAAGCTGAGCCAACAATAATTTCAAAAAATCATCCTTGCCTAATTCTTGACTTGCTGTACGTCCGTTTACTGCAATACTTTTGTTGTATGAGTTTACTGCATTTTGTGTTTGTAACTTTTCTGTAGCACTCATTGTAGTATTAATATTCATAACACACCCTCTAAATAAATTCTCTTGTACAATACTTATCGACAAACAGAAATAAAACTTTCGCAAAAAAAAATATTTTTTTTATGCCATCATATTTATCAGAGATGAACCATACGCGATTGTATCTCTAACCAATTCCATTCCGTAAGAATCTTCAACATATTCTGATAAATTTTGTTCATAAGCAAAGCCATGAAAATTTCTTGAATCATCAAAATTTGAAGAATTTTCGTTACTATTCCCAGACCATGATAAATCAAATCCAGAAGTTTCAAATCCACTTGAATTAAAAGCTTGTTTCAAAGCATCCATACTAGATTTAAAAGCATCGTAGGCTTCTTTTGTTGCAACTACGATTTTACCTGCAATTAACTTGTCGGAAAGTTCAAGCTGAATCTTAACATTCCCTAATTCATCTGGATTTAAAACCAAATTGATAGTTCCACTATTGTTGTCTTTTAACACCATTGAACCCGCTTTTACAAATTCGTAAGCGTTATTTTGAATTTCTGAAGATAACATAGCAGAAAAATTTGAATTCTGAACTGATGCTTGACTAACTGTTCCTTCAAATTGGATATTTTGCTGCGCATTTGGAGTAAGATTCATTGACATTTGAGCAGAATTATCACTTGTTTGTGTAATTGAAGTAACAAAATTTCCTTGCTCTTTTGCTTCAGCTGAAACAGTTCTTTCGTCAATAACAGATATTATAGGTTGATTTTTTTTCTCTCCTACTTTTTCTGTTTTTGAAAAATCTAATGAAATTTCATTTGAAACTTCGTCCTGTGGTAAAGTTTGCATTTCTACAACTTTAGAATTTTCATTTTGACCATTCAAAACTGACATCAAAACATCTTCTGAAAAATCTTCATCTTTAGAAATTTCTTTTTCACTTTCTGCAACTAATTCTGAATCTACAAACAAAGATTCTGTTTTTTCAGTTTCTGATGAATTTTCCAAAACCAAATCTTTTAAATCAATTTTTTCTGATTCAAGATTGATAGGTAAAATTTCTTCTACATTTTCTGAGAAACTTATAATTTCTTCTGAAACAACATCCTGCAAAATAACGTCTTCTGAAATTTCTTCTGATTTTGCTAACAAATCTTCAAATTCAATAGTAAAATCACCAAGTTTTGTCTCTGTGTCAAGATCCTGATTTTCTAAAAGAGATTTTACATCCAAATTTATTGATTCAGAATTAAAATCATCTTTTACAGAAAATTTTTCATCGCTTTCATGAGAATTTGTTTCTTTTTTTCCTTCCGTGGTGGGTTGAGTTGATTTTTGCTCTGGCTCAACTTTTTTACCAGATGAAGATGATTCATCTAATTCCTTTTGAGCCTTGCGTAATGCAACTTCAAATGAAGATTCGTCCTGAGAAGAACGACTCACTCCTTGAGA
>JAXJWW010000083.1:0-16931 GCA_036307825.1 Treponemataceae bacterium
GTGGTGCAACAGTTTCTAGTGAAGTGATTATAAATGCGGTTAATGATGCACTACTGAAGGGGTTACGGTAAACCAGTATGACAAAAGTGAGGAAAAATAAAATGTATGTTGCAATTGGAATATTGTTAGTTATTGTTGGTGCAATTTTAATATGGTTTAATATTCCATATTCACCAGTAAAAAAGTCTTTTTCTAATGACATAGAGGAATTGAAAAAAGATATTCAGTTTCCAGAGCAGGCGGATGTGTTTGAGGCGGAAGAATTTTCACACTTGCCAATTGCAATTCAGAAATATATAGAACATTGTGGATATATCGGAACACCTAAAATGAGTTATTTAAAAATGGAGTACTGGGATGTGAATTTTATGCAGGGGAGAACCGGACCGACATTAAAAATCGATTATACACAATATAATTTTGTGTCGGAACCATCCAGAATGGCTTTGATTGACAGTAGTATGTTTGGTATACCTTTCGAGGGATACGACTATTATCAAAATGGCATTGGTGGTATGAAGGGAGTTATTGCAAAAGGAATAACATTATTTGACCAGACGGGATTGAATATGGATAAAGCATGCTTGGCAACATATCTTGCGGAGTGTATGTTTGCACCGTCAATTTTACTGCAGGATTATATTTCTTTTGAAGAAATCAGTGATTATGAAGTGAAAGCAACCATTTGTTACGGCGGTCAGACAGCAAGTGGTATTTTTACATTCAATGAGCAGTGTGAATATGTATCGTTTACAACAAATGATAGGGCAGTGACAAATACAGATGGAATTATGGAATATATTCCGTGGTCTGCTGTATGTGGTGAATACGGTGTTTCTGAAAATGGAATTAAGTATCCAACCAGATTTCAGGCAATATGGAATTATCCGGATGGAGAGTTTGTTTATTTCGATGGTGTAATCAGCACAGTATCATATAATGAGTGAGACAAATTTCAGTCTTGTAGAGAGATTGAAAGCATGCATGAATTCGAATTTTATGAAGGGAATTTGAAATGAATAGGATAGATACAGCGGAGATAATATCATGAAACTTATTCGTGCAAACATAAACGACTGTGAAAAAATATGGAGTATGCAAATAGAGGCATTTGCTGATTTGCTAGAAAAACACCAAGATTATGAAACAAGCCCTGGAAATGAGTCAATAGAACATATTCAGGCTAAGCTTTTGGACGAGTTTACTTTTTTCTACTTCATTTATCACAAAGACGATATAGCAGGAGCTGTAAGAGTAGTTGACAGAAAAAATGGTAATAGAAAAAGAATAGCACCTATTTTTATTATGAAAAAATTTCGTAATAAAGGTTTGGCTCAAAAGACATTTGAGGAAATCGAAAAACTTCACGGAAGTAATAATTGGATGCTTGATACCATTCTTCAGGAAGAAGGCAACTGTTATCTTTATGAAAAGTTGGGGTACAAAAGAACTGGTAAAATCGAAAATATCAATGAACGAATGGATATTGTTTATTACGAAAAGAATTAAACAACTTCCAATTTGACGAATAATCGGAAAAATTAGATTTGTAGGTGAATAGATGAAAAAACATATTGCAAATATAATCACAGGTTGTCGAGTTTTTGGAAGTGCGTTATTGTTGTTCTTTCCTGTGTTTTCAGTTCAATTTTATATCCTATATCTTTTTTGTAGTTTTACAGATATGGTTGACGGCACTATCGCAAGAAAGACCAATAGTACCAGCAACTTTGGTTCTCGATTTGATACTGTTGCTGACTTCGTCTTTGTAGCAGCATCTTTGATTAAAATCTTACCAGCAATTCAACTTCCAAAATTTTTATGGATATGGCTTAGTGTAATCGCAATAATTAAATTCAGTAATATTATGATGGGAATCATTTACAAGAAAAAGTTAATATCCTTACATACAATTATGAATAAAATTACGGGTATATTGTTATTTCTTTTGCCTTTAACACTCCATTTTATTGAATTAAAATACAGTTCCGTAGTAGTATGCTCAATAGCAACATTTTCGGCAATTCAAGAAGGATATTATATCAGAATAGACCGTGAGTTGTTGAATATCTATTAGAAAATGATTTTATAGTTTATATCTGCAGTGGGACAAATCGATTTACAGTTCGCGCTTTAATCGATGGAGTAATTGACATTCCGCCACGACAAGTAATCGGTACTGACTTTACGATTCTAGCAAGTGGACAAGGCGAAGAACTAGACATGCACTACAATTATGTGGAAGATGACGAACTTTTGATGGGAGATACAGTCATTACAAAAAATGTTAAAATGAGCAAAGTTGCCCAACTTGATCAAGAACTAGGTCAAAAACCAGTTCTCGTATTTGGAAACAGCACCGGCGATGTTCCAATGGCAGTTTGTGCAGAAGAAGAAAATCCTTATCTTACTCAAGTATTTTTCCTACTTTGCGATGATACACAAAGAGAACACGGAAATAAATCAAAGGCACAAAAAATTGCTGACATTTGTGAACAAAAAAATTGGGTAACAATTTCTATGGCAAATGACTGGACAACAATTTACGGTGAAAATGTAACTATAAATCCCCAGTAAATCGAAATATAAAAAAAACGGTGCACTTCACAATTTAATGCACCGTTTCTTGTTATCCTGCAAAAGCAACTTTTTCTATAGAATCTTGACAAGCTAAAACAGCATCTACAATGCAAGGTTCAAAGTGACTTCCACTAGATTCCTTGAAAATTTCCATTGCCTTTTCCATTGGCATTGCATCTTTATACTGTCTTTTACTAAGCAAAGCATCCAAAACATCCGCTGCCGCCATAATTCTTGCACACAAAGGAATATCAGTTCCTTTTACTTGATTTGGATAACCTGTTCCATTCCATTTTTCATGATGATAAAGTGCCATTACTTTTGCAACTTCTAGGAATTCGTCGCTTTCAACGCCAGTTAAATTTTCGTTAATCAAATTGTAACCTTCTTCAGAGTGAATCTTCATTTTTTCAAATTCTTCAGGAGTAAAACGGGAAGGCTTACATAAAATTTGGTCAGGAACACGAATTTTTCCTAAATCGTGAAGAGGCGCTGTATTTACATAAAGCTGAATATTTTCTTCTGTAAGTTCATCAACATAATATCCTTGCTTTACAAGTTGACGAGAAATAAGTTCTACATAAATTGCAGTTCTCTTAATGTGTTCACCTGTAAAACTATCCCGACTTTCAACAAGGTTTGCAAAAGAAGTAATAATTTTACTTTGCATTCTCTTAACATGTGAATTTGAAGCATAAACTTCTTTTAATGTATCATGACATCGTCTAGTAATAAACTGAGAAATAATAAAAACAAAGATATATTCAATTGTAAAACCTGTTCCATAAGCAATCCAATAGTACATAGGACTTACAACTGGTTGTTGCAAAACATAAGCAGACTGACTTTTAAACCATAAAGAAACAATTAAACCTATGTAACTAAAAATATTAACAGAAAAAGTTAATCGAGGATTAAAATACAAACAACTTATAAAAGGAACCAACGCACAACTTATATAAGTATTAACTCTAGCATTTGAACCTAAAAATGCAATAAGAACTTCAACCCCAAAAAGAGTAACATAGGCAACTAATTTTTGATTACTACATTTTCTTGTAAGTATGTTTTGGATAATTGTAAATGGAATTAAAAAAGCCGAAAAAATAACAAGCCAAATAAGAGGCATTTCATACAATTTTAAGAAAATTCCACCAGCCAAAAGAACAGGCGCTAAATTACCATAAGCGAGAATCTTTCCTGTAATTTTGTTTATATGAGTAAGATTCGCCTTAAAAAATTCTTCATCGTTGATATAATGTTTCATAAAAAAAATTATATCATTAAATTGAAAAATCGTAAATAAATATGTTAAAAATCTCTAATTTTAGAAAACTTACTTTAAGGAATTTCCGTCTTTAAAGGCATTTCCAACCTTTTCGCCTAAAGCTAAATAATGATGGTTTACACAATCGTAAGTTATAGGATGAAATTTTGACAAATCAATTTTTCCATCTGTAAGAATTGAATCATCTGCAATCGTATTTACAACTTCTCCAATAACTCGCTCTGTTTTATCATCGTAGCTTACAAGTTTACATTCTAAAGTGAGAGGATATTCATTTATAACAGGAGCATCAACATTTTCACTTTTTGAGTAAGAAAGCCCTGAAGATTTCACTTTATCCAAAATATCTTTTCCAGAAACTAAGCCAAAATAATCAGATTCTTTAAGATGTTCTACATCAGCAATGCTAACTGTAAATGACTTTTTGTTAAATAAATTTTTGGTAGTATGATGATTTCTATCTATTATAATAGAAACTTTTGAATAATCACATACTCCACCCCAAGCCGCATTCATTGCATTGGCAGTTCCGTCATCATTATAAGTTGCAATAATCAAAACTGGTTGAGGATAAATAAGAGGTTTATTTCCAAGATTAATTTTCATATATTCATTATAACCTATTGTTTTTTATTTTGCAAATTTCAAATTTATCCAAGAAAAAACTTTGCTTGACAAGAAAAAAATTTGAGTAATAATATAATTGTAATTCAATGTAGAGGAAAATTATGAAGAAATTTTTAAATACTTTTATTTTTTGTATTTTGATTTTTACATTAACATTAACAACCTTTAGTTGCGCAAATTTACTCGACGCATTAAAAGACGCCTTTCCACCTCCAGGAAAAGCAGGAGAAGATATACAAAATGAAAATCCTACAGAACCAAATAAACCAACTACCGATGGAAATGAAAATATACCAACAAAAGAATACAAAAGTTGGGCAAAAGTAAAAATAAATATTCTTGGTGAATTTTCAGATAACTGTTATGCTATTCCTACCAGAAGAAATTTCACACAAGATAAAGATGTATATACTTGTGGAGCAAATTATAATGAGGAATTTTACATAATCATAGAAGTTTACGATAAAAAAACAAATAAAATTATATATATACAGGATAATTTAATTTCTGAGGGTAAAATAACTGAAATAAATATTGATTTAAAGAGATACAACCTTGAAGTAACGATTAACGGAGATTATACCAAATATACAAATCCTTTATTTAGTACGAACATGTATAATACTGGAAGTATCTATGATATTCCATCTAATAATTTTACAATACAAATTTATTATACAGATGAATATTATCATAGTTATGGTTCTGTACATAAATGTGTATTATTTTCTGATATCAACGATAATTTTAAAACAGCAAGAAGAATGGAATTTGCAAGTACAGGAGAACTAGATTATTATATATCAGATTTTGCAGAGGCTAATCATATTTCATCCGAATGTAAAGATGCAACTGTAACATTAAATGTTATTGAAAAAATAGATTTGTTACCAGTAGAAGAATTTTTGTATTTTGAAGATTATGAATATAGTCCAACTGATACTTTATCAAAACATTTCAGATTTGAATATAAATATTTTCACCAAAATCCAGTTTTTTGTATACCTATAGGAGATGAAACTGATGGTAATTTTATTAAATGTTTAGGAAAATGTTCTGATTCAACAATAAGCAATCACTATGGACATTTTTACAGACTTTTAGAATCTATAAATCCTGAGGCTTATAAAAAAATTGACTGGGTACATGCAAACCAAACAACAGAATTACATAATTATATAAAACAAATCATCGATTATCTACAAGATGAAAAAGGGCTGACAGTTCAAAACATTCCTGATTTTTTAAAAAAAGATAATAACAACAATGTAGACAAACCAAGTACAAACGAAGGAAACCAAGGAAATACTTCAGGAGAAGATGAAGGAAGTTCTGAAACTCCTGAAGGGAAAGCTAAATTAAAACTTACACTCACAGGAGAAAATGCAGACTTATATTATTTAGAATGTAAAAGTGAAAAAACAGGCATTTTACTTGAACAAGAAGATGGTTTATTTGTACATACAACTACAGAGAATGAAGAAATTACTGTAAGAATTATGTTAATGAAAAAGGAAAATAATGAATGTTATACAAGTACATTTACAACAATAAAAGATGGTGAATTAAAAGAAGAAATTGTAGAAATAGCAAAATATAATGTAGAAGTTGTAATAAACGGAGATTATTCAAAATATGAAAACCCTAAAATATCTGTAAATCCGATAGGTTCTTGTTCTGATGTTAGTGAATTTTCTGCTTATGACATAAACGAAAAAAATATTACAGTATTTTATATTACATCAAATCATGTAGGACCAACAGGATTTGTGTTATTTAATGATACAGAAAATGATAATGTTGAAGTATCAAGACTGTATAATGGTACTGACTACGACTTAAGTTTTATAACATCTGCTACATATAAAGATAACAACACAATGGATGCTATTGTTTCGCTAGATATTTTAGAATCAATAAATTTATTAGATGAATCGCAAATAATATTAGGGGAGACAGTAGAATACACCCCTTCTGACGAAACCACAAAATATTTTCGTTTTGAGCAAAGAAGTGATTCGAAATGGACATTTATTGTACCTATAGGAACTGGTTCTGATGGAGATTTTATTACTTGCTATTTTTGCGAAAATAATTTAGAAGGACACAATGGTGACCACCTTTCGAAATTTTTTAACATAATAAGAAACTCTAATGTAGAAGAATTTGATTTTGCCCAAAGAAATCAAACTACAGAATGGCATAACTACGTCAAACAACTAATTACTTATCTGCAAGATGAAAAAGGTTTAACAGTTCAAAACATTCCTGATTTTTTGCAAGATTAAAATAAATGTTTACTCAGCGACTTGATAATTTTTTAGTACAGAATAATTTATGCTCAAAAAGAAGTGCAAAAAATTTTGTACTAAAAAATAAAGTTTGTATAAATGGTGAAACAGAAAAAAATTATAAAGCAAATATAAATCCACAACAAGATGAAATTTTTGTAAACGAAAAAAAACTTGAAACACAAAAACATATTTACCTTGTGATGAATAAGCCAAGTGGATTTGTTTGTTCTTCCGTAAGTGATAGAAGCAAAACGGTTTATGAACTTTTAGAAAAAATAAAAATTTCAAAGCCAAATGAATTTTCAAAACTTCATTCAGTTGGAAGATTAGACAAAGACACAGAAGGACTTTTGCTTTTTACAACCGACGGAAATTTTTCAAATCATATTACAAGAAAAGAAAATCAAATTGAAAAAACATATTATGTTGAATTAGAAAAAAAACTTTTTAAAGCAGAACAACTTTTGTACAAAGAAAAATTTGCAAAAGGAATTTTTCTTCCAGATGAAAAAAAGGCAAAATGTTTTACTACCCTACCTGCAAAATTAAATTGGCTTTCAGAAAATTCTTGCAACCTTACAATTCAAGAAGGAAAATTTCATCAGGTGCGAAGAATGTTTTTAGCAATGAATAATTTTGTAACTTACCTAAAAAGAATTTCAATTGGAAAATTATTTTTGGATAATTCACTTTTAGAAGGTGAATACAGAGAACTAACCGAAGAAGAAAAATTTTTATTAACAAACAATTAGAACAAAGTAAAACTTTTAAAAATCAATTTTGTGTGCTATAATAAAATCATGGCAAACAATAAACGCGGTCGAGAAGACAAAGTAAAGACACAAAGACTTTTTCAAATTTTAGAAATTATCAGAAACGGAAGTTATCCTAACGCACCAAAATTACAAAAGCAATTTGAAATTTCCCGAAGTACAATTATGCGTGACATTGATTTTTTAAAAGATAGATACAATGCACCCATAGAATATTCACAAGAACACAAAGGTTGGTATCTTACTGATTCAACTTTTATGATAAACAGTATGTTGCTAACAGAAGGAGAACTTTTTGCAGTTCACACAATTCTTCCGTTGATGGAAGAATACAAGAACACACCTCTTGAATCAACTTTTAAATCTATAATTTCTAAAATGATGGATTTGCTTCCAAACAAAGTTGAAATAAATTCTCCAATGAATAAAAACGATATTTATTTTATCAAAGACCCATTACCAGAAATTTCTGAAGAAATTTTTACTTCAGTGTTTAATGCAATCCATCAAAATAAATCCATAGAATTTGGTTATCGTTCAATTAGCAAAAAAGAATATACAAAACGAAAATTTGATCCATACAAAGTTTTGTGTCAAAAAGGAAATTGGTATGTGATTGGATTTTGTCATCTTCATAATCGATTTAATGTTTACTGTCTTTCAAGAATGAAAGATTTAAAAATCTTAAAAGAAAAATTTTCTGTAAAAGATGATTTCAACATTAACAATCACATCGACACAGATTTTGGAATTTGGAATTCAGATAAAGAGCCTGTAAAAATTGAATTAGTTTTTGACTCCTCTGTAAACACTTACATTTTGGAACGTACTTGGCATGTTAATCAAGAATGTTATCAACAAAAAGACGATAGCGTTTATTTAAGCTTTATGTCAAATCAAATTGAAGAAACTTTCCATTGGTTACTTTCTTTTGGTAGCCATGTAAAAGTTTTAAATCCACCAGAACTCAAACAAAAACTAAAAGAAGAAATTAAGAAAATGAAAAAAATTTATTAATGCAAAATAAATTTAAAAAAAATTTTTAATAAGAAATGATAAAAACTGTCTTTTTTTTTGCACCAGTCGAATTTATTTTTGTCCTTTTTTAAGGGAGCAGATCAATTTTTTTTCTTTTTTTTATCACTGTATCACTATTTGACACACTCCCTATAGTAAAATGTTATTATTGGGAGGGCAAAATGCAAAATTTATATTCGTCAATAAACAAAAAATATGTCATTCAAATGATGATAAAATTTAGATGGGACACAAATATGTATATCTTTTGGAGAAATGTTTATCAAATGAATAAAAAGATGTGCTAATTTGAAAATAGGTGTATAATACTCAAAATCACTTTATTACTTTTGGAG
Organism: Treponemataceae bacterium; assembly: GCA_036307825.1. GTDB lineage: Bacteria > Spirochaetota > Spirochaetia > Treponematales > Treponemataceae > RGIG9060. The sequence goes on from JAXJWW010000083.1 coordinate 8,936, forward strand.
AAAATTATGTCACAAGAAAGAACAATGATTATCACAGGGAAATCACAATTAAGTATCTCACCTGATATGGTAAGATTAAGTTTTAAAATTATTACTCAAGAAACAGCTTACTCACAAGCATTAGATTTTTTATCAAATAACGCCAATTCTTTAATTGATGTTTTAACTTCAAATGGATTTAAGAAAAATGATGTTAAAACAACTAGATATTCAATTCATCGTTGGACAAGATATCAAAATGGACAAGAACTAAATCTAGGTTACGAAGGTGAACATCAACTATATGTTGAATTTAAAATTGATAACACAAGAATAAATGAAATTATCAATTCAATAACAGAAAAAGTTCCATGTGTATCAATTACAATTTCTTATTCTTGCAGTCAACTAGAAAAGCACGATAAAAAACTTATACAACTTGCAATCAAAGATGCAAAAGAAAAAGCAGACTTTATTGCAAAAAATTCAAATGTAAAATTAAAGCAAATTGTAAATATAAATTATTCTACACAACCTTTAAATGTAAACTTTGGTCTAGAATACAATCATTTACGAACTGATAAATGTTTTGCAAATGCCAGAGTTCCAGAAATGACACCAGAAGATAAACTCGTAGAAAAAACAATCGATATGGTCTGGGAGATTGAGTAGAAAGGTGTGAGATGGTAAATATAAAAAAATAAGTTTTTATACTAATGGTTTAATAACTACTGTTGTGGGATGTTATATAATGGAAGCCAAGTAAGGAGGATTTTTATGGCTAGAATAATTGATGAATTTTGCGGACAAGAGAATGGATATTCTCGTTCAATTACTTTGAGAAATAAGTTGATTCCTATTGGAAAAACAGCGGACAACTTAAAACAATTTTTGGAAAAGGATCAAGAAAGAGCTGATGCTTATCCTGAAATTAAAAAATTGATTGATGAAATACATCGTGGATTTATCGAAGATACTCTTACAAATTTCTTATTTGTATGGCAACCTTTATTTGATGATTTTGAATTATATCAAAATGAAAAAGATAAATCTAAAAAAGCTACGAAGAAAAAAGATTTAGAGAAATTTCAAAGTGGGGCAAGAAAAAAAATTGTCGAAGCTTTTAAGAAGCATACTGATTATGACAAACTTTTCAAAGATGGATTATTTAAAGAACTATTACCAGCTTTGATACAAAATTCTTCTGATTCTGAAATATCAAACAAAGAAGAAGCGTTAAAAGTATTTGATAGATTTAGCACATATTTTGTTGGTTTTCACGAAAATAGAAAAAATATGTACAGCGAAGAAGAAAAATCTACTGCAATAAGCTATAGAATTGTAAATGAAAACTTTCCAAAATTCTATGCTAATGTAAAATTGTACAATTATTTAAAAGAAAACTTCCCAGAAATTATTTCTGATACAGAAGAATCTTTAAATAATCATTTAAACAGAAAAAAACTTGATGACATTTTTAATGTAGAAGCTTTTAATGATGTATTAGCACAAAGCGGAATTGACTTTTATAATACTGTTATTGGTGGTATTTCTACAGAAACAGAAAAAGTTCAAGGTTTAAATGAAAAAATAAATCTTGCTAGACAACAAGTGATTAGTCAAATTTCATTTCTAAAAAATCAGAATGCTTCAGAAAATACTGAAAAAATTAAAGCACTTGAAAAGAAAGCTAATGAATTAAAAAAGAAAATGGTAGTTTTGTTTAAACAGATTTTAAGTGATAGAGGTACATCATCTTTTATTCCTGTTGGTTTTAACAACAACGACGAAGTTTATTCTTCTGTAAAATCATTTAATGATGAGTTTGTAAATCTTTCAGTTAGTGAAACAAAAGAATTATTCAAACAAGTTGCAGAGTTTAATTGTAGTGAAATTTATGTTTCAGCAAAATCCTTAACAAACTTTTCGCAAAATATATTTGGTTCTTGGTCAATTCTAATAGAAGGACTTTTCTTGTTAGAAAAAGATAAAGCGAAAAAGGCATTATCAGAAAATCAAGAGGAAAAAATTAATAAAGAAATTGCAAAAAAAGATTATTCTTTGAATGATTTACAAGTTGCTTATGAAAGATATTGTAATGAACATAATTTTCCAGTAGAGAAAAATTGCAAAGATTATTTTGATATTGTTGATTATCGAACGGAAGATGAAACAACTGATAAGAAAAAAGTTTCTATACTTTCAGCTATTACAGAATCTTATTCAAAAATTGATTTTGAAAATATTCATGATTTACAACAAGAAAAAGAAGCTGCAACTCCGATAAAAACATATTTGGATGAAGTTCAGAATTTATATCATCATCTAAAACTTGTTGATTATCGTGGTGAAGAACAAAAAGATTCCAGCTTTTATTCAAAGTTGGATGAAATCATTACACAGCTTTCAGAGATTATTCCTTTATACAATAAAGTTAGAAACTTTGTTACAAAGAAACCTGGTGAAATGAAGAAGATTAAATTAAATTTTGATTGTCCCACTTTAGCTAATGGATGGGATGAAAACAAAGAGTCTTCAAATGATGCAATAATTTTAAGAAAGGATGGTAAATATTATTTAGGAATTTTTAATCCAAATAATAAACCAAAATTTTCTAAAAATGAAAATAATTCTGAATCATTCTACGAAAAAATGGTGTATAAACTTTTACCAGGCCCAAACAAAATGTTACCAAAAGTCTTTTTTTCAACAAAAGGACAAGAAACATTTTTGCCACCAAAAGATTTGCTCTTAGGATATAATGCAGGTAAACATAAAAAGGGTGATTCTTTTGATAAAGAATTTATGTATAAATTAATTGATTGGTTTAAAGATGCAATTAATCGTCATGAAGATTGGAAAAAATTTAATTTTGTATTCTCTCCTACAAAATCTTACGAAGATATGAGTGGTTTTTATAGGGAAGTTGAATTACAAGGTTATAAAGTTTCTTTTCAAAAAATAACCGATACAGAAATAGATTCTTTTGTAAACGACGGAAAACTTTTCCTTTTCCAAATTTACAACAAAGACTTTGCTTCAAAAACTTCTGGAAAGAAAAATCTTCACACACTTTATTGGGAAAATCTTTTTAGTGAAGAAAACTTAAAAGATGTTTGTCTAAAATTAAATGGAGAAGCAGAATTATTCTGGCGAAAACCAAGTTTGAACAAAGAAAAAGTTACTGTTCACAAAAAAGGTTCAATCCTTGTAAATAGAACAACAAGTGATGGAAAATCAATTCCAGAAGATATTTATCAAGAAATTTATCAATTCAAAAACAAAATGAAAGATAAAATTTCTGACAATATTTCTATACAGAATGATGATGGTAAAGTAATTACGATTACAGTAACTTTGGAAAATAAGCAAAAAGAAAAATTCACAGAAAATTATAAAGTTGTATATAAAACTGCAACTCACTATATTACAAAAGATAATCGTTTTACAGAAGACACTTATCTTTTCCATTGTCCTATTACAATGAACTTTAAGGCACCTGATAAATCAAATAAAGAATTTAATAATCATGTTCTTGAAGTATTGAGTGGTAATCCTGATGTAAAAATTATTGGATTGGATCGAGGAGAACGACATCTTATTTATCTTTCGTTAATAAATCAAAAAGGTGAAATTGAACTTCAAAAAACACTGAATCTTGTTGACCAAGTTAGAAATGATAAAACTGTAAAAGTTAATTATCAAGAAAAACTTGTACACAAAGAAGGTGACAGAGATAGAGCTCGTAAAAACTGGCAAACAATTGGAAATATTAAAGAATTAAAAGAAGGGTATCTTTCAAATGTTGTTCATGAAATTGCAAAAATGATGGTTGAACATAACGCAATTGTTGTTATGGAAGATTTGAATTTTGGATTTAAGAGAGGTCGTTTTTCTGTAGAAAGACAGATTTATCAGAAATTTGAAAATATGTTAATTGAAAAACTAAATTATCTTGTTTTTAAAGATAAAAAGGTAACAGAACCTGGTGGGGTTCTTAATGCTTATCAATTAACAAATAAATCTGCAAATGTATCTGATGTTTACAGACAATGTGGATGGCTTTTCTATATTCCTGCTGCTTATACTTCAAAGATTGACCCAAAAACTGGTTTTGCAAATCTTTTTATTACAAAAGGCTTAACAAACGTAGAAAAGAAAAAAGAATTCTTTGAGAAGTTTGATTCTATTCGTTATGACTCAAAAGAAGATTGTTTTGTTTTTGGATTTAATTACGAAAAAATCTGTGATAATGCTGATTTTAAGAAAAAGTGGGAAGTTTACACAAAAGGTGAACGACTTGTTTACAATAAAACTGAACGCAAGAATATTAATATAAATCCAACAGAACAGTTAAAGAATATTTTTGATGAGTTTAATGTGAATTGGAATAATGAAGATAATTTCATTGATTCTGTTCAGACAATCCAAGCAGAAAAATCAAATGCAAAATTCTTTGATACACTTTTAAGAATGTTTAATGCAACTTTGCAAATGAGAAATTCTATTCCAAACACAGAAATTGACTACTTAATTTCTCCTGTAAAATCAGAAGACGGAACTTTCTTTGATTCTAGAGAAGAATTGAAAAAAGGTGAAAATGCAAAATTGCCAATTGATGCAGATGCAAACGGAGCTTACCATATTGCATTAAAAGGCTTGTATTTGTTGGAAAATGATTTTAAGCGTAATGACAAAGGTGTAATTCAAAACATTTCCAACGCCGATTGGTTTAAGTTTGTTCAGGAGAAAGAATATAAGGATTAAATCCTAAAACTAACTGTCGATATTTTGTCGACAGTTGGTGGAGTTTTAAAATGGAACTTTACCTAAAAATTAGTTATCTAAACGATTTTATATTTTGTCCGCTTTCAATTTATTATCATCAGCTTTATGGAAGCCTTTCTGAACGACTTTATTATGGAGCACCTCAATTAGATGGAAAGGCGGTTCATGAAGCAATTGATGAAAAAAGATATTCTACTCATAAAAATATTTTGCAAAGTTTAGATATCTATTCTGATGAATACAAATTGTGTGGCAAAATTGACATTTTTGATACTGAAAAAGGTCTGCTAACTGAACGAAAAAAGCATATTGAAACAATTTATGACGGATATGTTTTTCAGTTGTATGCACAATGTATGTGTTTGCGAGAAATGGGGTATACTGTAAAACAACTTAGATTTTATTCAAGTGATGATAATAAAGTATATCCTGTTCCTTTGCCAGAAGATGATATTCAAATGTTTGAAAAGTTCAAGACAACAAACAAAGCTATGCAAAATTTTGATATGGAATCTTTTGTTCCTCAAAACGAAGATAAATGCAAAAACTGTATTTACAACGATTTTTGTGACAGACCATTAGCACCAAAATCCTATAACGGGGGATTTTAATATGATGAGTACAAGAGATTTTGATCATAAACAAATTGCTTTTGTGTTTACAACAGATGGTGAAAAAATCAGTTTTAAAAACGATAATTTGATAATAACTGATAAAGACGGAAAAGTGAAACACCAATCAACTTGTTATAGGCTTTTTGCTTTGTTTATTTGTGGTGATTTTTGTCTGACTTCTGGTATTTTGGAGCGTTCAAAAAAGTTTGGATTTACAATAGTTTTTATGAGTCCCAATCTTAGAATTACTTCTATAATGCCATCGAAAGCCGAAGGAAATGTTTTACTTAGAAAAAAACAATATTCCTATGATAAAACTGAAATTGCTTCCCATGTGATTGCAAACAAAATTCACAATCAGACCTTTTTATTAAAAAAGAAACGAAAAAAGACGGAAGAAGAAAAAGAAGTAATTGCTAAACTTGAACAATACGAAAAAGATGTTTTGCAACAAAATCTTTCTGTACAAGAAATTATGGGAATAGAAGGAATTAGTGCAAAATTATATTTTAAAACTTTGTTTACAGATTATAATTGGCAAGCTCGTCTTCCTAGAGTGAAAAATGATATTACAAATACACTTATGGATGTAGGATATACGATACTTTTTAATATTGTAAATGCGTTGTTAGAAATGTATGGATTCGATGTTTATGTTGGTATTCTGCATACTCAGTTCTTTCATAGAAAATCTTTAGTGTGTGATTTAGAAGAACCATTTAGACCCATTGTAGATGCTGCAATTTTGAAAGCATTAAATTTAGGACAAGTGAATGAAAAAGATTTTTGGAAAAATCAAAATCAATATATTTTACCTTGGAAAAATTCAAAAAAATATGTTGGAATAATTTTAGAAGCACTATTGGAGTATAAAAATGAGATTTTTATATATCTTCAATCATACTACAGAGCCTTTATGAGAGATAAAATAATCTCAGAATTTCCACTTTTCTATATGGAGGACTCATAAATGCTTTTAGTTAGCTACGATATCAGTAACGATAAAATAAGAACTAGGTTTTCAAAATTTTTATCTAAATTCGGTTTTAGACTTCAATATTCTGTTTTTGAAATCAGCAATAGTGAAACAGTCCTTAAAAATATTATAACAGAAATTGAAAATTCTTATGTTAAGTACTTTACAGAAGATGATTCAATCATTATATTTAATTTATCAGCAACTTGTAAAAAAACTTGTTACGGGTATGCCAAGAATGAAGAAAAAGAATTCTTTCTTATTGGCTAGTTGCAAACCCCATGTCTTACTGGAGTTTTTTATGAAAAAACACGCTTTTTTGTTGATTTTATGTATAACAAATGCGAAAAACAGTAACACACAGTACCGTTGTACAATACTAGGGGTTTGAACTTCTTATTAAATTTCTACTGTTGTAGATTCTGAATCTAAACATCCAAATACAAATGTTTGAACTTCTTATTAAATTTCTACTGTTGTAGATACTTTTGCTTTTACATCAATCAAAAGTTTGAACTTCTTATTAAATTTCTACTGTTGTAGATTAAAATGGATAGTAGGGACGCTTTAGAGTTTGAACTTCTTATTAAATTTCTACTGTTGTAGATTAAGACACTCATTGTCTTCTATCTCGTTTGAACTTCTTATTAAATTTCTACTGTTGTAGATTAAAAGGTTCAATCGCATTTCCGTTGGTTTGAACTTCTTATTAAATTTCTACTGTTGTAGATTTGTATCTTTCAATGATACGATAGCGTTTGAACTTCTTATTAAATTTCTACTGTTGTAGATACTAGAGGTATATATGACAAAAGAAGGTTTGAACTTCTTATTAAATTTCTACTGTTGTAGATATAAAAGACCGTGTTTAAGAATAAGAGTTTGAACTTCTTATTAAATTTCTACTGTTGTAGATATATTTGCTTGAGATTGCTTTTTTATGTTTGAACTTCTTATTAAATTTCTACTGTTGTAGATGTTCAATGTGTGAAATATCCATTGAAGTTTGAACTTCTTATTAAATTTCTACTGTTGTAGATTATACATAACGACGGAACACCAACGGTTTGAACTTCTTATTAAATTTCTACTGTTGTAGATACAGTCAACGACTGCTATATTATTCAGTTTGAACTTCTTATTAAATTTCTACTGTTGTAGATGAAGTATCTAATTTAGGAATAGTAGTGTTTGAACTTCTTATTAAATTTCTACTGTTGTAGATAAATGCTGTTACTCAAGAGTACAAACTGTTTGAACTTCTTATTAAATTTCTACTGTTGTAGATTAAATGAAAATTGCTTATCATCAAAGGTTTGAACTTCTTATTAAATTTCTACTGTTGTAGATACAATTCTATTGACTTGTTGCAAAAGGTTTGAACTTCTTATTAAATTTCTACTGTTGTAGATATAAAGGACTTTTAGGTGTTAAAGATGTTTGAACTTCTTATTAAATTTCTACTGTTGTAGATTGGCAAGGGCAAGTAATAGAATTAGGTTTGAACTTCTTATTAAATTTCTACTGTTGTAGATTCTAACTCCGCCACAAAAAATATTCGTTTGAACTTCTTATTAAATTTCTACTGTTGTAGATATTTCTGGAAATTCAACAACATCAAGTTTGAACTTCTTATTAA
>JAXJWW010000084.1:0-2447 GCA_036307825.1 Treponemataceae bacterium
AAAATAATACTTATTTCAGTTTACAAATAGGATTAATTTTTTGCAAGAAAAATTATTTATTATCTTGATTTTTTATTTAATAAAAAGTAGTTTTAGTTTGTAAATTCTCGTTTTGTGTTTATCACAAATTTGAATATCTTAATGGAGCAAAGATGATTTTATCTGTAGTTACTTCGATTTTTAATTTTGTTGGTGCCCTTGCTTTATTACTTTGGGGAATGGATTTATTAAGTGCTGGTATTCAAAAGGGTGCTGGTGATAAGTTACAAAAACTTTTAAGTGTTGTATCTGGAAATCGATTTACAGCGGTTCTTACAGGTCTTTTTGTTACAGCAATAATTCAATCATCAAGTGCAACAACTGTTATGGTTGTAAGTTTTGTAAATGCACAAATCATTTCTTTAACACAAGCCATCGGAATTATTTTTGGTGCAAATATCGGTACAACAGTAACCGCTTGGATTGTTTCTCTTTTAGGCTTTTCATTTAAAATTTCTGTGGTTGCAATTCCGTTTATTGGAATTGGTTTTTTTATGAAATCCTTAAAAAATAAAGTAAAAGATTTTGGCGATATGATAATGGGCTTTGGTCTTTTATTTTTAGGTTTAGATTTACTTGGAGATACTTTAACATTAAATCCTGAATCAGTTGGTTTTATTAACGGAATTACAAATTTTGGCTTTTGGGGAATTATTCTTGGAGTTCTTCTTGGAACAGTTTTAACAGCTGTTATCCATTCTTCAAGTGCTTTTACTGCAATTGTAATTACTATGGCTGCAACAGGTTCTCTTACTTGGGATCTTTCAGCTGCCTTGGTTTTAGGAAGTAACATCGGAACTACTATTGATGCAATTTTATCTTCACTTGGTGCAAGTACAAATGCAAAACGAACTGCCTTGGTTCATGTTTTATTCAATGTTTTTGGAACAGTTCTTGCAATAATTTTCTTCAAACCTTTACTTGCTCTTGTAGATATAATTGTACCAAATACTCCAAACGGAAATATTACAAATCATATTGCAATGTTGCATACTGTTTTTAATGTTTGTTCAACAATTATTTTCTTACCTTTTGTAAATCAACTTGCAAGTCTTGTAACAAAATTGATAAAAGAACCTCCTGTTTCTGAAGAAGAACACTACAAAGTTCCTGTTATTATTTCTAAGGCTCAAAACACAATTGATGTTTATGTAATGCAAATTGAACGTGAAGTTTTACGAATGGCTGCTAAAGTTATGTCCATGCTAGAATCAGTTTATGAATCCCTAGTTGGATATGATGAAAAGTCAATTGAAGAAGTTTCTTCTCATTTTATTAAGGAAGAATCTTACATTGATGAAATGAATGAAGGAATTTCAAATTTCTTGATGGAATGTTTTCACATGGCTGATACAGGAAGTCCTATTCAGTTAAAAATTGAAAAACTTATTCAAGTAACCAATAGCATAGAAACTCTAAGTGATGAATGTGCAACGATTATTCATAAATTACAAAAATATGTTTTGGAAAATTCAAATCATAAATCATCTTCTTACGAAAAACTTTTACCTTACATGAATCAGGTAAATGAATTTTTTGATTATGTAAGTCAGCACTTAGCTATCGGTTTAACAACTCAAGAGCGACAACTTTCTGTTGAAATGGAAAATAATATCGATAAAACTAAAAAAGAACTTAAAAAACTTGCTCGATACAGAATTCAAGAAGGAAAAGATGTTAAAAGCGAACTTCACTATATCGATATTGTACGCCACGTTGAAAAAGCCGGGGACTGTGTGTTTGGCATAGTAAAGTCTTTGTAAATTTTACAAAATAATTGAAACCAGAAAGGACTTTGCTGAAGAAATTTTATATTCAATTATATAAAAATGCTTTCGACTAAAATTGCCTCAGCTCGCGGTTCCTCACTTCGTTCGTCAAGGCTTCGCTGTTTCAATTTAAGTCTACGCATTTTTTACAAAATGTGAGTATAAATCTTTTTAGCAAAGTCCTTTCTGTATTTATTGTGGTTTTGTAAACTTTACGCAGTGTGGTAGAAAGGGGCTGGTTGTGGGATAGACTTTTCCAATCCGTGTGACATTTTTTTTTCGTCATGCTAAACTCTTTTTCTGGTCATGCTGAACTCGTTTCAGCATCTCACTACAAAGATTCCGAACCAAGTTCGGAATGACAGTTTGCTTCGCAATCCCGCTCCAACCCTTACTTAGTTCCAGAAAAGTCGTTTTGACTGTAAACAGTCAAGACATTTCCAATCCGTGTGACATTTATATTTCAAACTCAATTTAATTCATCTTGCTTTGCAATTTATTTTTTACCTCCTAGATGAAAAGTCGTTTTGACTGTAAACAGTCAAGACTTTTCGAATCCGTGTGATTTTTACTTTTCCCTATATTTCTTTAAAATATTTTGTATTGCCTAGTTGACGGGGGGGGTAATTTTGATAAAGT
>JAXJWW010000085.1:0-1738 GCA_036307825.1 Treponemataceae bacterium
AAAGAATATTCTGAATTTATGGAGCAAGTTCGCTTTAATGTTGAAAATGAAATTCCTGAGGCACTTACAGTCGCAATTAAGCAATCGATAAAACAAGGTTTTCTTTCAGAATATCTTAGCCGAAAATCCACGGAGGTTGAAAACATGTTATTAACAGAATACGATTACGACACAGACATCGCTGTTCAAAGACAAGAAGCCTACGAAGACGGCTCTCATCAAAAAGCCATCGAAACTGCTATGAATTTACTTTCAATGGCACTTTCTATAGAAAATATAGCAAAAGCAACAGGGCTTTCTGTAGAGGAAATAAAATCGATTTCTAAATAAAATTACTTATAGACGAATTAAACAAGTTTGCAAAATTCTGTAGTACTTTACCCAATAAAGATATTCTGTTATATTTAATAGAAATAATTTACAAATAATGTTGTTTTTTTTACAACAAAACATACAAGGTTATACATGAAATTTACAGAATTAAATTTACACGAAAACTTACTTAAAGGAATTGCAAAAGCAGGATACGAAAACTGCACTCCTGTACAAGAACAAGTTTTAAAAGCTTCTCTTGATGGACAAGATTTATATGTTCAATCACAAACAGGTACAGGAAAAACTGCCGCATTTTTAATTTCTATCATTCAAGAATTACTTTCAAATGCAGACAAAAATAAAAAAGCATTGATTATGGTTCCAACTAGAGAACTTGCCGTTCAAGTTGAAGAAGAAGCAAAAACTCTTTGCTCAGGTTCAAAATTAAAATGTGCAAGTTTTTATGGTGGTGTTGGCTACGGAAAACAAACTGAACTTCTCAAAAAAAATATCGATATTCTTGTGGGAACTCCAGGGCGCTTAATTGACTTGCAAGAATCAGGTGCTATGGATTTATCAAAAGTGGGATATCTTGTAGTTGACGAAGCTGACAGAATGTTCGATATGGGATTTTATCCTGAATTGCGTAAACTCATCAAAGTTTTACCTTCTCAAAAAGATAGACAAACAATGTTATTTAGCGCAACTCTCAACACTTATGTAAAAAATCTTGCTTGGGAATATACTGAAAACGCCAAAGAAATTGAAATCGAACCAGAAAATATTACAGTTGAAGAAATTGCTCAAGAACTTATCCATGTTTCAAGTGATGATAAAATGAAACTTCTTCTTGGAATCTTAAAAAGAGAAAATCCTGAAAGCGTAATTATTTTCTGTAACACAAAACGAAGTTGCGAAGTTATTGCAAAACGACTTCAAATAAATCAAATAAATGCAGATTTTATCATTGGGGACTTGCCACAAGCAACTCGATTAAAAGTTCTAAATTTATTTAAAGAAGGAAAACTTTCTTGCTTAGTTGCAACTGATGTTGCCGCTCGTGGAATCGATGTAAGTGATTTAGCAATGGTTATCAATTACGATTTACCAAACGAAAGCGAAAATTATGTTCACAGAATCGGACGAACAGCCCGAGCTGGAAAATCAGGAAAGGCTTACACTTTCTGTAGCGAACAAGATGTTTATAATCTTCCTGCAATCGAAAAATATATTGAACTTACAATTCCATCTACAGTTGCTTTTGAAGATATGTTTGAAGAAGATAAAAGTAAAGATATTTACATCAAAACAGGAAATTACAACGAAGAATACAAAGGTTCTGGGAAAAATCACAAGTCAGGAAAAAATCATTCTGGAAAATCTGGCAAAAAATATTCTGGCGACAAAAAAGATTCTATTAAAA
>JAXJWW010000086.1:0-8430 GCA_036307825.1 Treponemataceae bacterium
GTATTGTAGATTGTAAAAAGCTTGTTTCAAAACACATTCCAATTGAAGGAAAAGTTTTAAAAATTTCTGAAATTCCTTCTGTGGATGCAGTTTTTGTTCTTTCAAAATTAGGAAATGATTGTACTGTTACGATTATCGAAGGTTCTTCAAATGTTTTAGGATACTATGAATATCAAGCTGAAAATACTTTTATCAGTGCAAAAGATGATAATTTATTTTTAGGTGCAGATGATAAAATTTCTTGTATTCAAGTTGTAAAAAACTAAAAATTGAATTTATTTAAGAGGGATTTTATGAAAAATTATTTTAAATTGATTTTTTGTGTTATATTTTTATTTTCTTTCACTTCTTTAATGGCTTTTGAATGGCCAGTTGATATTTCTTCAACTGAAACAACTATAAAAACAAATTTTGCAGAAAATCGTGATACTTCTTTTGCAAAAGGTTTCGTTTTTTCTACTTCAGAAGATATTAAATCTAGTGAAGATGGAGTTGTTTTAGTTCACTTAAATCCTGAAAATTCATATTACGAAAATTTTTCTTCAACACTTGATAATGCTGTAATTCTTGCACACCAAGATAAAATGCTTTCTGTTTATTCTGGTTTTGAGCAAGTTAATCAAGATATTTTTGCAGGTGAAATTCCTGTAGGTACAACCTTAGGTTCTATAAATAAAAAATCTGATGCAGAAGTTACAGAGGAAAGTTCAACTACAAAAATACTTCCTTTGCCAAAAAAAGATTTTGAATTTCAAATTATCGACACAAAAAATACTGTTGTAATAAATCCTTTTTTGCTTTTATCAAAATTAGAAAAAATTTCACCAGTTTTTCCAGGAAAAATTTTTGTTGTAAATAAAAAAGGAACTGAAATCAACTTAGAAGAAAGAAAAAGTTTTGCTTCTGGAATTTATTCAATTTACAGAGAAAATTCAAGTTCACGAATGCCATTAAAAACTTCTGTTTTTGTAAATGGGGAAGAATTTTCAACTATCAGTTATGATACTTTACTTTATAAAAATTCAAGAATTTGTGTTTCTGGAAAAGATTTCTTTCCAATCGAAAAAATTTATCCAAATTCAAAGCGACAATTCTTAGGAGATATTGAAGTTTCAAGAGGAAAAAATCTTATCACAGTTGTTGTTACTGATAGTTTAGGAATTGAACGAAGAATTTCTCATACAATCGAAGCTTGGTAGAAAATTTTTAAGAAAATGCTTTCTCAATTATTCCACCACCTATGGTAATTCCGTTTATGTAAACTACGGCAGATTGACCTGGTGCTATTGCTCTTTGTTTTTCTGTAAAAGTGATTTTATAACTTCCTTCTGGATAATCTTCCTTTGCCTTTTCGATTAAAGCTTCTACAGGTTTTGATGCCAGTCGAATTTTTACCAAAGCATAAAATGGTTTTTCCGGGGCAAAGTTTCCTGCCCAAACCCAATTTGTACCAATCAAACCTTGTGCTAAAAGTCCGTCATTTTCGCAAAGTACAACTGTATTGTCTGTTTTGTTGATTTCTTTTACATACAAAGGATTTTTTGCGCTTACGCCTAAACCTCGTCGCTGTCCGATTGTGTAAAATTCTATTCCTCGATGCTTTCCTAAAACTTTGCCATTTTCGTCAATTATGTTTCCGGGAATTGATTTTACATCAGCAAAGATTTTTTCAAAAATTTCTGGAGGAACAAAATCCTGACTTTCGCTTTTTTCGGCCGCTTGTAAATTTCGTTTTCGTGCTTCTTCGTAAACTTCTTTTTTGGTCATTTTACTCAATGGAAATCGAATTTTTTCAAGAACTTCAGATTTTATTCTGTTCAAAAAATAAGCTTGGTCTTTTGTTCCATCTTCAGCCTGACTTATAAAAATCGGAAATTGATTTACATTTTCATTTTTTGTAAAATTTTTTTCGTTTTCATTTTGTAAAATTTCTTCAAGAGGAATATTTGCTTTTACCAATTTTGCATAATGACCTGTGCAAAAATAATCAAATTTTATTCCTAAATTTTCTACACCTTTTAACAATGCCCCAAATTTCACAGTTGGATTACACATTATGCAAGGATTGGGTGTTCTTCCGTTTCTATATTCTGATTTAAAGTATTCTAAAACATTTTTTTTATATTCATCTTTTACAGAAATTACATGATATTCAATATCGTTTTCTTCACAAAATTTTTGGCAAGTTTCAATATCAATTTTTTCGTCTGGACCATAACAAGAATGACGCAATCCATCTGGTGAAGGTTCTATTGGTAAATCATTATTCCAACTAGACATTGTAACTCCGATAACTTTGCATCCTTGTTCTTTTAATAAAAGTGAAACAAGGGTAGAGTCAACGCCACCGGACATTCCAACTAAAACTGTGTCACCTTTTTGTGGTTGATTTATTTCTGTAAAAGTAAAATCCTTCATAGGTAAAATATACAATTTTCCGTTGCTATTCTCAATATGTTTTGATATAATTTTTATGAAATGTTCGGTACAAATAGTATCTCTTATTTCAAATCAAGTTTGCTTTGTAAACTTGTTAATTTTATGTAATTTCTCAATAGCGTACGAAATTACGACTAAAAAATTATTCAAAAATTTGAAAATTTTCTCACAACTTTTTATAGGGGAGTCTATGGAATACGAAAAATTAGAACAAATAAATAATGAAGGTGTTTATGTGCCTCAAATGGATATTGAATATCCAGAAGTGCCAGATAAACGAGTTTTATCTGTAGTGCCAGAATGTGAAGTTATCCTTGATGAAAATTATCCATATCTTGATAAAAGTTTCAAATTCAACTTTATGATGAATTTGCAATATCTTGGAATTTTTGTATTGGTTTTTCTTGTTAATCCTATAAAATTTGGTTTAAGAATTAAGGGAAGAAAAAACTTAAAACCATATAAGAAAATTTTGAAAGAGAAGGGTGCGATTACAGTTTCAAATCATGTTTACCGTTGGGATTTTCTTGGTGTTTTACAAGCGGTAAAATATCGCAAGATGTACTTTCCGACTTTGCATGATAATGTAATTGGTTCTGATAGATTCATGGTTCGATACGCAGGTGGGATTCCGCTTCCTGAAAATTTTAGTGCGATGAAAAAATTTAACGAAGCCTTGGACGAAGTTGTTGCAAAAGGACATTGGTTGCATGTTTTCCCTGAAAGTTGTCGCTGGGATTATTATCAGCCAATTAGACCTTTTAAAAAAGGCGCTTTTACTTTTGCATTAAAATATGACCGTCCGATAATTCCGATGGCTTATTCTTACAGAGAACCAAAAGGGTTGGAAAAACTTTTTACAGGTGGAAAACCTTGTTTTACATTAAATGTAGGTACACCGATTTTTCCAGATATGAGTTTGTCTAGAAAAGAATGTATCAATAAATTAAGAACTGATTGTCATAAGGCGATGGTTGAACTTGCTGGAATTAAGCAAAATTGCTGGGCTCCAGAAGGGGACTAATAAAACAAAAAATCCTGAATTTTCAAAAAAAATTGAAAGTTCAGGATTTTTTTTCACTTTATCATTTTATCAATAATGAAAAATTAATCTTCCAAAGGTTCCATTCCTTCTAAAACCCATGTTGCAAAATCATCCCATGACCAAACTGGATGATTCGGCATTTTTACCTTTGTTTTATGAGTTTCAATTTGGATAAATTCCATATTTGTATTTCTTGCACCATCTCCGTCTGTATCGTCTCTATCTCCAATTACAAGACAATTTTCAGGTTTTACACCAAGATTTTGTGCAATTTCTAAAAATGGACGAGTTGCTGGCTTTTGGCTTCCGAAATCTTCAGCAGAATATATTCCAGTAATTGAATTAATTGTTTCATCTGAAAAATCTAAGGCTCTGATTCTTTGCCTCACTCTTGGATAATCAGAGAAAACTGAAATTTTTATTCCTTTTATGTGTAAAGCATCAAAAACTTCTGCTAATTTTGGTCGTTTAGAATAATATCTTTTAAGCAAAAAACACATTGTTCCCATGTAACGATTTGAATACCAGTTTAATGCATCATCTTGTTTAAAATTCAGCATTTTAGACATTCTTCTAGAATATTCAGCTTTGTATTCGTCAGGTGTTCCAAAATCACATCCTTTTAATTTTTTTCGAACATCTCTGTCTGCTTTTATTCTAAATAAATCATTAGGAAGTGACCAAATGAGTCTAAGAGGCATCCACTTGAAATTATATAAAGTTCCGTCTAAGTCAAAAATTACTGCTTTTACATCTGAAAACATAAAAATTCCTAAAAGAATGACAAGTTGCAAAAGAAAAGTTTCAATTACAACTTGTCATTGAGTAAATTATTATTTTTTAATCAAATCTTTGAACATTGCGTGGCGTTTTTCATCTTGCATAAGAAGATTTAATTTGAACTGACCATCTCTTGAACCTTGATCGATACAACGAGCTTTGTATGTTTCAAAAGATTCTTTTTGCATTACAAATGAAACTGGTTCTTTCAATCTGAAAGAATCTCGTTTTGCTTCGTATTCAATGTTGATTTCTTTTAATTTTTTATCAACATTTTTTGAAAATTCATCTGCTCTTTTTTGAAGTTCATCAAGAGGTTTATCGTTATCTGCAAATTCATAGTATAAGTTATAAACTGAATTTTCTACATCAGCAAATCCTACAAAGAATTTTACTTCAATTCCTGTGTCTTTTTCTGTTTGTTTTACAGCTTCAATGAATTGTTTTTCGTGAAGTTTTTCACCTGTCATTGAAATAATTCCGTTAATTTTTTGGATAAATTGAATTGTAGGAATTTTTCCAAAGAAACCAGTTACTTCAACTAAGTCGTTCATGTTATAGCGGTAAAGACCTGCATAAGTTGTTACAAAAATTGAATATCGTTTACCTTTTTCAAGTTCATGAAGTTGTAAGAATTTTGGATTAGGATTATCTAAGTCATCAGCGCTGATAAATTCAAAATAGTGCATGTGAGGGAACAATACTGTATCATTTTGTCCGTTAAGAACAAGACCTGCACGACATTCTGATGCAAAGTATCCAAATTCTTGGTGATTCATGTGTTCTGGGAATGAATCCTTGAATTTATCCATGTAAACATGTGTATTTCCACATTTCCAAGTTGTTAAAACTTGAATATTTGGCCAATAGTGTTTTGGTAAAATTACAGGATATTTTTCTTTTAAAGCTCTAAGTTCTGCAGCACGAGCAGGATTTGGTTTGTAAATAGATTCCAATGTTGCTCGGATTTCTGGTTCAATGTTTAAATCCTTGTTCAATGTTCCATTTTCAATATCTGTAACATAAGAATCAAAGAATTCGTTTACATTGTTTTGCATTTCTACGATTGTAGAAGGGTTTGCTGTTACAAGAAGGTGAACATCTTGTTCAATACCTGTTCTCATGATTGTATAATAACGAGCTTTGTAATCTTTAATTCCAAAAACACAATGATCTTCTGCATATAGACCTTTAATAAATTCTGGACAGTCACGACGAGTAACACCTGAAACAGATCCGTAAACTGTTCCATCTGGAGCATTTCCTTCGATAGCTTTTCCTACGATAGAAGTACATTTGTTTTCAAAAACTTTTGGTCTGTGCATCTGGAAAGAGTGAAGCCAAAGTTTTGTCATTTTACTATAACAGTTTGAATAATATTCATTTGTAATAGGAATCCATTTTGGTTCTTTTGTTGTTCCTGATGTAGTTGCGTACATCATTGGTTTACCAGGGAAAAGAATATTTTCTTCACCTTGTTTGTGACGTTCAATCATTGGACGAAAATCTTCGTAATCTGTTGCTGGAACATTTTTTTGCCAAAGAGCAAATAATTCATCAGCATCTTTTGCTTTTAAAATTTCTGCGTAGTTGTGTTCTTTTCCCCATTCTGTGTCTTTTGCATACTCTAAAATTCCACGCAAAGTTTTTTCTGCTGATTTTTTACAGTTTTTGGAGGCTTTTTTTACTTTGCCGTATTGAATTTTTCCAACAAGTCCTAAAGCTAATTTAATTTTTAGAGAACCTTTTAGTTTTGCCATAAAATACCATCCTTAATGTAAACATTTAGTTTTTTTATTTACTAGAAAGTGAGAATAAATGAATTTACCTCCCTCTACTAGGAAAAATTTTATGTTGCTCATTGTATTCTTCTTGCTTTTAAAAGTCAATACGACATTTTTGGTAATGTTTGTCATTCATTTTAGAGTTTTTTTATTAAATTGACATTTTCTCTATTAGTTTCTATTATAAAACTTATGAATAATTTATTAGAACTTTCAAATGAACAACTTACAACATCTCTTTCAAAAATGATTTTATCCGCTTCTGGATGGCGTACAGTTTTTGCTCTTTCTGGAGAAGAACAAGATTCCACAAATAAAATTTCTGTAGGTTTTTCAGGAATTTCACTTTTGATTGGAAAATCATTTTGTGATTGGTTTTCAAAAGAATTTCCACAAGTAGAAAAACCTCGTATCGCTTTAGCTTGTGACACTCGTCCTACAGGAAAAACTATTGCGGATTTCGTTTTGCGCTCTGTAATTTCTTGCGGATTTGATATTCGTTATGTTGGCGTGGCTTCTGCCCCTGAAGTGATGGCTTATGCTCGAAAACTTGACGGATTTATCTATATTTCTGCAAGTCACAATCCAATCGGTCATAACGGAATTAAATTCGGGTTAAATGATGGTGGTGTAATTGACGGTGAAAAATCAAAAGTTCTAATTGAAAATTTTAAATCCCTTTGTAATCAATCTGATGCAAGTGAAATTGCAAAAAAACTTTTTTCTTCATGTAGTCAAAATTTATTAGATGAAGTTTACAAAAAAACTGATTTTTATAAAAAAGAATGTTTGCAAAGTTATTCTGAATTTTTTTATGAAATTACAGCCGCTTCAACTGATAAAAATATTCAAAGCGAAATTTTTTCTTCAATAAAAAAATCTATACAAGAAAATCCAATTTCAGTTGCTTGTGATTTAAATGGAAGTGCAAGATGTCTTTCTATAGATTCTCAAATTTTTGCTCAAAATGATATTCCATTTTTTACTATAAATAATGAAGCCTTCAAAATTGCTCACGAAATTATCCCTGAGCCAGAAAATCTTGTTTACTGCGCCGATTTTATGAAAAAACTTCATTCTGAAGGAAATTCAAATGTAAAATTAGGTTATATGCCTGATTGTGATGGTGATAGAGGAAATATCGTTTATTGGAGTGATGATAACCAACCTAAGATTTTAAAAGCACAAGAAGTTTTTTCTCTTTCAGTTTTATCTGAACTTGCTTTTATGGATTATTTGGCAGATAAATTTCCGCAATTTCAAACTGAAAAAAAAGCAATTTCTGTAAACGATCCAACTTCCATGCGAATCGAAGAAATTGCAACTTGTTTTGGTGCAAAAGTTTGTAGAGCCGAAGTAGGTGAAGCAAATGTTGTAAATCTTGCAAGAAATTTGCGCCAAGATGGCTATCAAGTGCGAATTTTAGGTGAAGGTTCTAACGGTGGCACAATTACAAATCCCGCTGCGGTTCGTGACCCAATTAACACGATTTTTGCTTTGCTAAAATTACTTTGCTTAAAAGACGAAGTTTTACCTAACGGAAAAGTTGTTTTAGGTTTATTTCATCGTTGGTGTAAATATTCAGGAAACGAATCTTTTTATAAAGAAGATTTTTCACTTGATGATGTAGCGAAAACTTTGCCTCTCTATGTTACAACTGGAGTTTCAGAATCTCGTGCTATTTTACACATTCAAACAAGTGATCATAGTGAATTGAAGTCAAAATATCAGAAAAATTTTGAAAATTTCTGGCAAGAAAAAAAAGAATATCTTAAAGAAAAATACAATATTTTTTCTTATCAAGCAGTTTGCAACAATGGAACAAAACAAACTGATAATTTAACTGATTTTTCTGTTTCTGCAAAAGGTGGATTAAAAGTTATCTTCTATAACGAAGAAAAAAATCCAATCGCTTTTATTTGGATGCGAGGAAGTGGAACAGAAAGTGCATTCAGAGTTATGTGCGATGTAAAAGTTTTAGAAAATTCAGAATCTTCTATTGACGATGCAATCAGTTTTGAAAAAGAACTTTTAGAATTTCACTCAGATTTGATAAAACTTTCTGACAAATAATATAATGAAAATTTTAAGTGCATTGTCAAAAAAAATAAAATATGCTAACATAAAATAAATTTACTGTTTAAGAGGTTTCAGATGGGAGTTCGCGGAGAATTATATACAACACAAGTTGTTTTAGACAACAGAACATATTTTTTTAATGTAAAAGAAAACCGCACCGGTGATGTCTTTTTGCAGGTTGTAGAAAGTAAAAGCAAAAATGGTGAAGATTTTGATCGTCATGCAATCGTTATTTTTGCAGAATAAATGCAAAAATTTTGCAAAGGATTTGAAAATTCATTATCATTTATAGAAAAGAATCAA
>JAXJWW010000087.1:0-9658 GCA_036307825.1 Treponemataceae bacterium
CTAGAAATTTTGCAATTTTGACCGCATTTTCAGCATTGGGAATAGATTTTTGCCCTGATAAATAGTTGTCAATTGTATTTTTACTTATTCCTGTTGCATTCGCCAGTTCTTTAATTTCGATATCTTTTATTTCTAGCATTTCTTTTAAATTTTCTGCAAAACTCATCGTCTTATTATACTTAATAAAGTGATTATTTCTTTACAAAACGCTTTATAAGGTGTATAGTAAAATAACAAGCACTTAATTAAGTGTATTGTTAACTTTTTTAGGAGAATTGATAAAAACTTCTCCTGAAATAGCGTCAAAATTTTTATCTAAAGTTTGCTGTTCGCAAACTTTTTTATCAAACTGTAGTTTCTTTTTTCATTGCGAAACTACATAAAAAGTCAATTCCAAAGTTGAAACTTTGTTCATTGATTATTTTTGGAGGATGTATGAAAAAACATTTTTTGTGGGTTGTTACAATTATTGTAGCAATGACTATGGTTTTTTGTTTCCTAGGTTGTAAGGATCCTGAACCTATTCCAGATACAACACCACCAGCCGAAGTAACTAATTTTGCAGTAAACGCAGTGAATGGAAAAGCTGTATTAAATTGGACAAATCCAACAACAATTGATTTTGCAGGGGTACAAATCAGTATGAATCCTGCTGAAGGAATTTTAGCAAGTCCTATTAGTTTAGGAAAAAATGCAACAAGTTTTACCGTTCCAGGTTTAGAAGTTGATTGTACATACCGTTTTACTATAAAAACTTTTGACAATAGTCAAAATTATTCAAATGGTGCAACACAAATAATAACAATTGAAAATAATAATCCATCTCAGGGTGATGATTCGCCAGGTGATTCTGGGAATGATAATCCATCTCAGGGTGATGATTCGCCAGGTGATTCTGGGAATGATAATCCATCTGTTGGAGGTTCAACAGGTGGTGAAAATGAAAAACCAGGAGATACTGATACAACAGCACCAGCACAAGTTACAAATTTAAGTGCTGTGTATGATGCACAAACTTTGCAGATTACAATTTCTTGGACAAATCCACAAGATGAAGATTTTGCAGGTACAGTGCTTGAATACGGTAAAACTAGCTCAACTGAAAAAACTACACTTACTTTTGATAAATCATATTCTTCTACAGTTATTCAAGGAATTGCAGCCGATGATAGTGAATATTCATTTAAAATTGTTGCAATAGATACAGTTGGAAATACTAGTGAAGTTGCAAATACAATAATAATAACTTCTGCTATATATAAAACACCAATAATTAAAGAAATAATTGTTCCTTCTTTTGCAGTAACTTTTTATTGTAAGGAATTTCCTATAACAATAGTTGGTGAAAATTTTACTACTTCAAACATTTTTAGGGTTGGATTAGGAGGGAGTATAAAGAATATTAAAATTATAAGTGATACAAAAGTTACAGCAGTGATTACATTTATTAATAGTATTGGTGCTCAGTCTCCTTGTAATATTGAAATTCCCATATACTGTGATGATATTGAAGGAATAGCTGTTTTAAAAATTATAGAAAAAGAAAAATGTTTTTCTATAGGGGATATTTTAAATGCTTATGGAGAACGGTTAAAAGTTGATAATTTATATTATGGTGTTCCAGATAGTTATTATAGTAGAGTTGGTGTTGTTGTATCCACTTCTTATGGTGGCGCAATGGGAAAAGTTTTAGGTCTCCGACAAGGTATTGATTTATCTTGGGCATCAGCAAATTCAACAGGTTATTATACAGAATTTTCAGAAATTGAATCTTATTATAGTGATTATACATTTTCAGGTGATTTAGATGGAAGTGATAACTGGGATTATATTTGTAGTATGGATCCAGAGGGTACGCTAGGGTCTATTAATAAAGGGAATAATTATCCAGCATTTTGGTATGCAGAAACTTATGGTGGTATTTATGGAGGAGAGTTTAGGGAAAATTGGTACATCCCAACTATCAAGGAATTAGTAGATATACATGGAAATTTAGATATTATTCAAAAATCTTTAGCAGCTTGTGATGGGTTTGAAATAAGAATAGATGATTTATACTGGAGTAGTAATCAATCATCAACATTATTTCCTTATGGATATAATCTTGATAATTATGGATTTATTCTTGCTTATGCAATTAATTTTTCACGTAAATTAATCTATGAGGTTGAGAAAGATAATAATGTAGTAGAAGATGTTAATGTACTTGTTCTGCATGAAGCTGATGCATCAAATTTTCATGATTATAACTATGGTTCACCTCAAATAACAAGTGTAACGATGCCAACTACAATAGGAGAAGGTTATACTGGAATAATACCAGTTACAATAAAGGGAAAAAATTTTACATTACCAGATGTAAAAGAAGATATGTTCTTATTTGATGGAGCTAGTGTTACTAATATTGAAATTATAAGTGATACTTTAATTCAAGCATTGATAACTACAAATGTTGTTGTTGGGACTAATTCTGTTACAGTATCATATGGTTCATCTGGTGGAACAGGAAGTTTTACAGGTATTGAATCTGAGTTATGTTTTACAGATTTAAATATTGGTAACATAATACTAGATGATGGAACTGTAGTTCCATTGAATCAATATAATTCTTCTTCAATGAACCCCATAGCTATTGTATGTGGGCTTAAATATAATGGTGGTCAAGTTTTAGGTATGGGCTTGTATAATAGCGAATCTGAAGCATGGGCACATCAAACTTCAATAGGGTGTGATTTAAAATTTGAAGGTATTGGTGTAAATTACAGTGGTTCAAAAGATAAAGGGTATATAATTGAAGGAGATTTAGACGGTTTTGATAACTGGGATTATATTTGTAATATTGAACCTGTAGATACAACAGATTCAGTAAGAAAATATCCTGTTTTTTATTTTGCTAATAATTACGCTAAAAGAGCAGGATTAACAGAAACCAAATATGCTGAAAATTGGTTTGTTCCTAGTATTGATGAATTATATAATCTTTATAAAAATAAAGACATAATACAAAAAACTTTACTAAAGGTTGGAAAATTCAAACTAGAAAGTGTTTATTGGAGTAGTTCTCATACTATAGATGACCCACTAGATGTAGTATTAATGGATTTTGATTATGATGAGATTAATGATGATGATAAATTATTTGAATACAATGTTTTAGTTCTTCGTGCTTTTAATCCAAAATTGTTAGAAATGGTAAAACCAAAAATTGAAAGTGTTAATTTAGAAACTTCAATTGTAGGCAAAGGTTATACTGGTACAATTCCTATAACAATTACAGGTGAATGTTTATTAAATTGTGATATTACAAGTGATGTCATTTTAAGTGATATATCATATATAAGTAATACTGAAATTTCAGCAACAATAGAATGCGATGGTATTGTTGGTTGTCATTCAGTAACAGTAAGTTGTGGAATGTCGAGTGCTACCACTGTGTATGATGTTATTGAAGAATCTTTTTCTGTCGGGGATGTCTTATTTACAGATGGAACAAAGATGAAAGTTGAAGATGTGAAAAATGGCATTCCTGATAGTAAAAAATCTGTTGCATTGGGAGTCGTTGTAACTACACATAATTATGGTTTGAGTGGGAAAGTTCTAGGTGTTTACCAAGGTAAAAAATTATCTTGGGCTCAAAACAATTCAACAGGCTATAATACAAAATTTTCAGGAATTAAATCTACTTATAGTGGTTCAAGTAGTAGTGGTTATACATTTTCAGGTGATTTAGATGGAAGTGATAATTGGGATTATATTTGTAAGATGGATTCCACTGCAAGTACGAATATAGGTTATTATGAGATATTTAATTTTGCTAATACTTATGCATATACGGCTAATTTGAGTAATCAAGATTATGAAAAAGGATGGTATGTACCAAGTATTAAAGAGTTATATGATGTATATAAAAATATAGATATTATTGAGAAATCTCTTCTTTTTGCAGGAGGATTTGATATTAGAGGCTCTTATTGGAGTAGTTCACAAGAGTCATCTTTTAATGAAAGTGCTATCTATTGTTTTCTGGGGAGTGGTTTTATAGGGTATGAGGGCAAGAATAATGTGAATAATTGTTTAGTTTTAAAATCATTTAGTTATGAACAATTTAATAATTATGAGATTACAACACAACCAAGTATTAGAAGTGTAAATATAGAAACTGCAGGTGAAGGATATGTAGGTGAATTATCTGTAATAATTGAAGGTGAAAATCTTAAAGGGTATGATATTACTTGTAGTGATTCAACTTTCTCTAATATAGCTTATATTAGTGATGAAAAAGTTACAGCAACAATCTTTTGTGATGGTGTTGTTGGGGAAAAAACTATTACAATAATGGATGGTCATTCTAGTATGGATGGAATTATAAAAGTAATAGATTCATCACAGTGTGTATCAGATATTGATATTGGAAAAATAATACTATCTGATGGAACTTTTGTGTCTAAAGAAGATTTTAATTATGAAACAATGACTGCTATTGCTGTAATTGTAGGTTCTAAAAATAATGGAGGAGAAGCTATAGGAATTGGATTGAATGTATCAACAAATTCTTCTTGGCAAGCTGAGTATTCAGAAAGTTATCCTGCATATTTTGAGGGAATTAAATCTAATTATAATGGTTCAAGTAGTAGTGGTTATACATTTTCAGGTGATTTAGATGGAAGTGATAATTGGGATTATATTTGTATGTTTGATTTTTTGGGGACTAAGTATGGTGATTCTTATTATCCAATATTTGGATATGCGAATGATTATGGAGAAAGATATATTGGGGGTAATTATCTAACGGGATGGTATGTACCTAGTTTGAAAGAACTATATGACATTTATATAAATAAAGACATTATAGTTGAGTCAATTAAAATAGCAGAGAATAAGAATTATTATAATTTGGATGGTAAATTTTATAGTTCATCACAGTCATCTTTGTATAATGAAGATGCTTTATATGTAAACTTTAATGATGGAAGAATATCTTATTCAGAGAAAAAATATGCTAGTGGAGTCCTTGTTATCCGTACTTTTAACGCAGAATAGCACCGTAGGTAGTGTTGTGTATTAACTATTAAACAGCAAAAGGCTTTTGTCTTCTGCTGTTTAATCTGGTACATCCCGTAAAAAAATTAACATAAAAAAAATTCTCAATGAATAAACTGTAGTGCGACCGTCTAGCGAAGCGTCAAGGGAGCAATGCAGTTTGTTTTTTTTAGAATAACATATTTTTCTGGTACTAATCACTATTTTGCAAAATTCTGTAGTGTATATTGATAATCTTTCCATTTTATGTTATTGTCAGATATGAAAGTTGCAATATTTTTTGGGTCAGCATCTGATACTGATACAATGAAAAAGGCTAGTTCCGTCCTTAAAGATTTTGGCGTTGAATATAACGCTTGGATTTTGTCTGCTCACCGTTCTGGCGAGTTGTTAAAAGAAACAATCAATCAAATTGAAAATGAAGGCTATGAAGTTATTATCGCAGGAGCAGGTCTTGCTGCACATCTTCCTGGAGTAATTGCTTCTATGACTGTGTTACCTGTAATTGGAGTTCCTCTTGAATGTCTTTCTATCGATTCAAAAGGTCGAACTTCAAATGGTTTAGCAGGAGTTGATGCATTATACTCTATAGTACAAATGCCTAAACAAATTCCGGTTGCTACAGTTGGAATCAATAATGCTGCAAATGCTGCTTATCTTGCTGTAGAAATTTTAGCAATCAAATATCCAGAACTTAAAAGTAAACTTTTAGAATTTCGAAAGAAATTAGCAGAAGATGCTTTAAATAATGGCGGAAAAGGTGTTGAAATTTAATTGAGTTTTCTTAGCAAGTGATATAAATATCATTTTGCAAAAAATTCATTTTATTTTATATAGATTTTTATTCAATCATAGAAACAATAATCTATGTTGAAATCCTAAATCGTAAAACAAAGTAGGTAAAAAGATGAATTTAGAATCATCACATAATGAAAATTTTGACTTAGATTCAGAAAAACTTCATGATGAATGTGGTATTTTAGGAATTTTCCTTAACAAACCTGAATCTGATAGTGAAGCTGCCATGCTTTCATATTACGGATTGTATTCTTTGCAACATCGTGGTCAAGAAAGTGCTGGTATCGCTGTTTCTGATGGCGAAACTGTTTCTCATTATAAAAATATGGGAATTTTAGCTGATGTTTTTACAACTGATAAACTTACAAGTTTGAAAGGAAATATCGCTGTTGGGCAAGTTCTTTATGCAAAAGCAAAAGACAGAATCATCGAAAATGCTCAACCTTTTGTAAATCATACAAAACTTGGAACAATTGCAGTTTCTTTTAACGGAAGTTTAGTAAATTATGACCAACTAAAAGAATTTTTAGAAGAAACTGGTTCTACTTTTGGTTCAACATCCCATACTGAAGTTATCGTTAAGTTGATGGCTAAAAATTACAAAAAAGGTATGGACAGAGCTCTTGCTGATACAATTCAGTTGATAAAAGGTGGTTACGCTTTAACTATCATGACTGAAAAAACATTGGTTGGTGCTCGAGACCCTAACGGTATCCGTCCTCTTTGTTTAGGTAAACTTCCTAATGGTTGGGTTTTAGCTTCCGAAAGTTGTGCTTTTGATGCAATTGGTGCTGAATTAGTTAGAGATATTAAGCCTGGTGAAATTGTTATCATTAACGAAGATGGTGTTTTATCATTTGAGTTTGGAGAACATACAACAAAATCAAGTTGTGTTTTTGAATATGTTTATTTTGCTCGTCCTGATTCTGTTATCGATGAAATTTCTGTACAAGATGCTCGTATTAAAATGGGAGCAGTTTTGGCACGAGAAAGCGCAGTTGACGCTGATGTAGTTATCGGTGTTCCTGATTCTGGATTAGGTGCTGCTCTTGGATATTCTCAAGAATCTGGAATTCCTTATGCTATGGGAATTGTAAAAAATAAATATATCGGTCGTACTTTTATTGCTCCAACACAAAAAGAGCGTGAAAGACTTGTTTTTGTAAAACTTAATGCAATGAAAAGCGATCTTGACGGAAAAAGAGTTGTAGTAATTGACGATTCAATTGTTAGAGGAACTACAAGTCGCCGTTTGATTCAAATTTTACGACGAGCAGGTGCAAAGGAAGTTCACTTTAGAATTTCTTCACCTCCTGTAAAATTCCCTTGTCATTTTGGAATTGATACACCTTCAAAAGCGGACTTGATTTCTTCACAATATGATGTTGAACAAGTTAGAAAAGAAATCGGTGCTGATACTTTGGCATTTATTTCAATTGAAGGAATGTTTGAAGCATTGAAAGGTATTTGTCCTTCAACTTATGGATATTGCGAAGGCTGTTTTACTGGAAAATATCCAGTTTCAGTTCCTTGTGATTTACATTGTAAGTTAGAAAAATAAATAATTTTGGAGTGAATGATGATTGATTACAAACAATCTGGTGTTGATGTTGAAGAAGGCTACAGAGCAGTAGGAAAATATAAATCACATGCAAAACGAACTGCTATTCCTGGAGTTCTTAACGGACTTGGAAGTTTTGCAGGAATGTTTGAAGTTCCAGCTGGAATGAAAAATCCTGTTATGGTTTCTGGAACAGACGGTGTTGGAACAAAACTAGATATCGCTTTTGCAATGAAAAAATATGATACAGTTGGAATTGACTGTGTTGCAATGAGTGTAAACGATATTCTTTGTACTGGTGCAAAACCTTTGTACTTTTTAGACTATGTTGCTTGTGGAAAATTAGATGCAGATGTTGCTGCTGACTTAGTAAAAGGTGTGGCAGATGGATGTGTTGATTCAAATTGTGCCTTACTTGGTGGCGAAACTGCTGAAATGCCAGGTTTTTACGACGAAGGAAAATACGATATTGCAGGTTTTGGTGTTGGTATTGTAGAAAAAGATGAAATTATCACTGGTGAAAAAATTGAAGAAGGGGATGTTTTAATCGGACTTGCTTCTACAGGTGTTCACTCAAACGGATTTTCACTTGTTCGTAAACTTGTAACAGATTTTTCAGAAAAATTTATTGTAGATGGAAAAGATACAGGAAAAACTATTGGTGAAGTTTTACTTGAACCAACAAGAATTTATGTTCGCCCAGTTTTATCAGTTTTAGAAAATTGTAAAGGTGCTGTTCACGGAATGGTACATGTTACAGGTGGCGGATTCTACGAAAACCTTCCAAGAATGTACTCTTGCCCAGAAAAAAAATTGATTTCAGTTATCAAAAAAGATAGTTGGGAACAACCTGCAATTTTTGCAGAACTTGTAAGACGGGGTGCAAATCCTGATAGAATGTTCAATACATTTAACATGGGAATTGGTTTTGTTCTTGCTGTTGCAAAAGATAAAGCTGACGAAGTTCTTGCTCAATTAGCAAAACAAGAAATTTCAGCTTGGAAAATCGGAAAAGTTGCAAAAGCAGAAAAAGAAGTTTCTTCACAAGAAGATGCTGTTATTTTTGAATAGATTTTAATTTTAGATTTGAACGATATGAAAAGATTACAAGTTGCAGTTTTAGTTTCTGGTGGAGGTACAAACCTTCAAGCCTTAATTGATGAAGAAGCCCGTTTGGGCGAAAATTGTCCATATCATATTGAATTGGTTGTTTCTAGCACAAAAAATGCCTACGCTTTAGAACGAGCTGAAAAAGCAAATATTTGTGCAGAAATCGCTAGTCCTTATTCAGTTATGGGAAAGGAAGTTGCACAAAGTGCTTCAATCGAAGAAAAACGCTTGGCTGTTTCAAATAAAGTTTTGGAATTATGTGAAAATCACAAAATCGAAGCTATCGTTTTGGCTGGTTTTTTAACTGTTTTAAGTGGAGATATTGTTCAAATCTATTCCGAAAAAATAATAAATCTACATCCTGCTCTTTTGCCAAAGTTTGGTGGAGTAGGAATGTGGGGCCATAATGTTCACGAAGCGGTTTTAGCCGCAGGTGAAACAGAATCTGGCTGTACAGTTCATCTTGTGGATTCTGGCTGTGATACCGGAAAGATTCTTTTGCAAAGAAAAGTTCCTGTGTTACCTGGTGATACTCCAGAATCCCTTTACGCTCGTATTGCTCCTGTTGAACATGAAGCAATGGTGGAAGGCCTAAAAGAGCTCTGCAAAATTTTGCAAAAATAAATAATTCTAGAATTTACATATAAAATTTTTAGAAATAAATTCTATAAGATTTTCAGAATCCCAAATAAATTCTTCGTTTGACGCAAGCTAGTCACTTCAGAATGTTATTTGTTATTCTGAAAATCTTTATTTTTTGTGTTTATGATTTTTTTTTATTCATTCTGCTCTTATTGTGTTTTGCAAACTTTTTTCGTTCGGGTAATATTTTCTCTTTGCTTTTTTTGTATTTTAAATGTATAATTTTCCCAATTGATTTTTCTGTAGAGGTGTATATGAAAAAATTATTTTTTGCTTTATCGTTAATTTCAATATTTTTTCTAAGTTGTTCTAATGAAACTGTAAAATCGGGTGGAGATTATCAATTTGAAAATTCAGTTTTACAGTCAATTGAAGTTACATCACTTCCTGTAAAAACAATTTATTCTGTAGGTGATGCTGTTAGTATAACATAGTAGACATAAAAAATGCTACATAATATTCTAAGAGAAAGGAAGTAGCATGAAAGAAGTAACAAAAAAATATCCA
>JAXJWW010000088.1:0-9272 GCA_036307825.1 Treponemataceae bacterium
ACCAATTACACCCATTTTATAACTCCAATATAAATGTACTAATTCTATAACATTATAATACTACCTAAAATAAAGAAAATATGCAAGTACAAATAAAAACATATAGAAATATTTACAAGTTAATTTTGAAGATATCTTCTCCCCAATAATCTAATAATATATCCCTACATTCTTGATAATTTTCTTTTGAAACTGAATTATCTAGCATAAGAATATTATTTTTTGCAAAATTGATACATTTTTCTTGCAAGGCTTTTTTATACATCAAAATAGATTGTTCTTCATCTTTTAACTGGCAAGTTTGAAGCAAATCATTCAAATAAGAAAACAAAACGGTAAAAACCGTAGAAACAGAACAACTTTGTTCAAATTGTTTTACACTAAGATTTTTGCGATAAACGCTAATTCCAGTTACATAATTGTATTTGTAAACTTTTGTTTGAGGCAAACCAACATATTTTTTTGCAAAAAGATTGAAGAAAAAACTCAAACATAAATCTTCACCTAGGGTACAATACATCATTGGAATTTCGTTAAAAACCTGATTTACTAAATCCCTAGAATACAACTTTGCCCAAACAAAACCATTATGGGATTTTTCAGATTTGAACATAAAACTTTGCATAATATCAGAATTAACTAAAATTCCGCCATAAACTTCTTCAACTTTATTGACAATATCTTGCTTTATAAAATCCTTTTCATCTTCTTTAAAAATTATTTGAGAATTACAATGAACAATATCTGCTTGATTTTTTACTGCATTTTCGTACATAACAGAAAGTGCATTAGGAAGAAGTTCATCATCGCTATCAACAAAGGTGATAAAATTACCACAAGAATTTAAAAAACCAGTACGTCGTGCTTCTAAAAGTGAACGATTCTTTTTGTGCTTTACAAGCTTTAGTGGAACTGCCGGAAATTCTTTTTGAACTTCTTTTACAATCGCTTCAACAGTTATTTTTGAGTCTTTCACTCCCGGAGAACAATCATCTACAATGATAATTTCAAAAGAATCAAAGTTTTGTCCAGCAATGCTACAAAGACAAGTTTTTAAAACATTCTCTGTAGCATAAACTGGCACACAAACAGAAATTTTCGTACTAATATTGCGGTGCATCAAAGAGAGGATCAAAAGTATAAAACATATTGGATGAAACACTTGCCTGAGTTGTAAAACTTGTACCAACATCAATTGTTTCTGAAATTTCACTAGCTAAATCAAAGAAAACAAATCTGTCAACATTGCAATCATTTGAATCAGGAACCATTCCGTCATCAGCAATAACAAGTTTTTTATTTACGATACCTACAATTTTGCGTGGCAAGATAAAATGTTTTGCAGTTGCTAAATCAGCTGTAGTTAGAGGGAAAGAATTTCTTAATTCAAAATGATTTGCATTCATCATTGGCTCAGAATTTTCTTTACGAGAAGAATTAGTTGTTAACTTAAACACACTACCGCGCATATGGATATCTGAATGAGCGTTTTGTAATGTCACTTTATCTTCATAATTTGCTAACAAACCGTAAACTGAATTTCCATCAGAATACAAGTCTGTAATACGGAAAGTTGAATCATCTGGAAAACTTTCACCTACTTTCAAGTTATTATCAGATACAGTCATGTAATAAGGTACAGGATATTCAACTTCTTCACTAACATAAGTTTTAGCAGGAATCAAGTTATAATAAACACCATCATCACTTGTATATTCTGATAATGTATACTTCCAAATTACAGAATGCGTTACAACTTGTGCAGGTTGGGTATCTGTAAAAGTTGTTGCAAAATAAAAATCGTTACCTTTTACCATAAAAGAAGTCAAATCTGAAGAATTCGCATTTGTCATCAAAATCAATAACCAAGTTTCAATAGTAGTAAGAATTTGATTAGATACATCATAACTATAAAAACTATAACCACCATTTAAGAAATATCCAAAATACAACTTTCCATCATCAAAAGCCATTGCTGTAATACTAGATAATGTAACAGGACTATCACCTATTTCAATCAAAGTAGCTTCTACTACTCCTTCATAATTTTTTGGATTAGTTATACTATAAAGAGCAGAAGAATCTTCACTATTGTTTATAAAATACCAAGTTTGATTTTCTTCGTCGTAGGTTGAAATTCCGTTAAAACCATATAGATAGCTACTGGTACTATCAATAATACTTGTATAAGTTTTGTTTTTTGCTTGAGTTTGTGTTATTAAACAAGGCTCTCTGCTATTCCAAGCAAAATTTACCCACTGTGTACTTGCATCATATTGAGCAAGTTTTCCCTTATCATCGATGTAAAATCTTGAAGCTAAACTATTACCCTGACTATCATAACTTTCACTAATATAAAAATTTGCATTGTTTGGTTTGCCGTTTTCGAAAGTTATAACAGTATCGCCTATATTCCAATCTTCAAAAGATAAGCAAATTCCTAATTCACCAGAAAAATTTTGTCCTATTACAAGCTTTGAAGATTTATCTAAATTAACAACAGAATCTGAATTTTTTGCAATAGGAGTATCCAAAATTACTGTACCATCAACAGGACACCAATTAAGTTTAAAACCAGCACCAGTTGTATTAGTAAGTTTGATATTTTTTAGAGTAGTTAAATTAAAAGTTACAAAACTATCATAATTATTATTGGTAATACTAAAAATTTTAGAACCAAAAGAAGTTATTGTATTTACTCCTCTCTCAATTTCAGAAAAACTATTGTCATCACCTTCTTTATAAGCTTCAACATCTGAGATTAAATAAAATGTTCCAGAAATATTACTTTTTATATTTCTAAACCCAAGTGGATTAGACAAGGATAGTCCTGCGTAAGTAATAATATTTGTAGTATCGCTCGGATCATACTCATGGTCGTTATCAGAATTATCTACATAAAAAATTTGACTTTCGCTTAACTCTTCTACCAATTCGTAATCATTTTGTGTTAATACGATATTTGTAGTTATTCCATCTCCAATTTCTACAAGATTATCTTTTAACTTGATTGTGTAATTAAACCTCTCTAAGCCAGAAAATGTTAAGTAGTAATAGCCTGTAGGAATATTATAAGATACTGTAGTCGAGATATTATCTACAAACTCAACTTTTTGGTTATCTAAAAATTCGATAGAATCAATATTATTTTGATCATCTAAATTTTGTTTTACAAGAGAGGCCATATAGTAGTTGTCACCAGCTACAAGGACTGATGAAAAATAAGGTTTTTCACCCATAGAATTCAGTAAACTAAGCAACTTACCACTCATATCCATTGTAATTGTAGCATAGCCTGTAGACTGGACTTCTGCATTAAGATTTTTTGTAGCAACAATGGGAACATTTACGCTAACTGAATTGCCATTAGTTATTGTTACTTGGGCAGAACCTGTAAATTTTTCTACTTCATCAATTTTGCCAGAAACTGAAATATCGTAAGTTCCGTCGGATAAGCCACTAAATAAATAATAGCCATTTTCGTTTTTGCCAGAAATTGTATTGTTTTCGCCAGATTTTTGTAATTCCACAGTCCAATCAACATCCGAAATATCAGGACCAATAAGACGGCTTTGTTTTACAAAAACTTTAACCTGTCCAGCACCAGAATTTTGATTAGAAGATAAATCATCAGAAATTAAATTATCTTTACAAGAAAAAACAAAAATACTTAAAATTACAAATAAAACTAAATAAATCTTTTTCATTTTCACGCCTCCTAAAACTAATTTAATTCCACATCAAAAATAAAAGAAGCATTAAATTTACCAACACCAGTTATATCAATTACTGCTTGAAGTACATTATTTTGAGACAAAATTCCTTCGGTATTAAAAATATTCAGAGTAATTGAATCGGTTGTTACAGGAATAAAAACTTCCTCACCAGAGTTTTCATCATTTTCAACAGTACCTAATTCCACACCGTTCAAAGTCCAACTAATTGAATAAGGTTGAGCAGTAGCATCCATTTCGCCAAAAATATCTAAACCTAAAATTTGAGCAGTCAATACATCATTTGATTTTACAACAAAATTTCCAGAATCTGATTTTTGTGTAATTTCATTTCTGTCTTTATCTGTAACAAATAATTCAAATGGATTTTGAGTAAGATAAAATGCTAAGTCGTAATATTCTAATTCTACAGAAATATCTGTTTGTTTATCTGACAAAACAACTGATTCTGATTTTCCGTAAGCCCAAATTAAATCTGGAATGTTTATATCAGAAAAAATTATTTCAACGCAAACTTTATCACCTTTTTCAGCTTCTAATTGTACAGAAATTAATTGTTCTGGTACACAAGAAATTGAAAAATTATCTATAACAGAATTATCATCTGCATTCAATAGATTTACAGTTAAAAGTAAAGAATCCTCAGTTGAACTTCTAGCAAGCAATTTCATATCAGAAGTTTGAGACGGAGCTGGAATCATAAATCCTGAATCTATTTTTTCTAAGTTTATATTTTCAGAACATGAAAAACACAAAAAAAGTAAATAAATAAATAAAAGTTTAGATAAAAGTTTCATACAATTCTCCTTATTAATTTTTATAAATTACATCTACATTTACATAGCATGATGTATCTGAATTTCCAGAATTTTCTTTCTCTGGAACCTTGTAAAAAATATTTACATTAACAAAACAAGCATTATCTTCAGCACTTCCAATATCTCCATTTTCATCATCAAAAATATTATCATCATAAATATTATCATCATCGTCTACTGGCGGATTATCAGGATTAGGCTTTGGATCAGGCTCAGGTTCTGGTTCCGGTTCGGGTTCAGGCTCTGGTTCAGGTTCTGGTTCCGGCTCTGGTTCAGGTTCAGGCTCCGGTTCGGGTTCAGGCTCTGGTTCAGGTTCCGGTTCTGGTTGATTTGAAGGAATATCAGTTATAGTTTCAGATGGTATTTGAGAACCATTAAAATTTCTTGAATCTGAAGCAAAATTTGTTCCCTTAAATTCATTATCAATATCAGAATTATTTTGCAAAAGTGGAGAAACACCAGTATCAGAAGCCAAAGTTACAGCAACTGGGGAATTTGATGCAGCATCTGCAGAAAGATTTAAATGCATTCCCTGAGAAACTGGAATTTGCTTTAAGGATTTACTTCCGTCAGGATTGATAACAGATGTTGTCCAAACATTTTCATAACTTATAACATCTCCTAAAGCACTAACTAATCCTGCAGTTCCTTTTACAGAAGCAGTTGCAATTGGAGTTCTAACTGTAAAATTAACTCGCTTATTATCTGAAGTTTTTATATCAGCAGTAATTTTTCCTGCATCCAAGAATACTGATGTATCTCGCGAATTTTCATTTTCAAGTAATTCAGAAATTGTTAATCTTGATAAAGCAGAAACTGAAATTACAGAACCTTCAAACTTTAATGTAGCAGATGACCTAAAGCCAGTTGAAATCAAAGTTCCTTTTGAAAGAACTTCACCTGCCGAAATAGGAACCCAAAGTCCGTCTTGCTGTTTTTCAACTTTTCCAACTACAGAAACGACTTGAATATTGCGACTTTGTGCAAAACAAATTGATACAAAAAGAATTAGGGTAAAACACAAAAAAATTCTTTTGAATGTAGTTTTCATTTTCTTCCCCCCCTTAAAATGAAATTCTAATATGAGCTTTCAAAGTCAAATATGGTTCTTGATTTTGATAAACAGGATTTTGTTGATTATAGAAAAGCTGACTTGCTGACACATTCAACAATACATCATCAAAAAGTTCGTATCGTACTAGAGCAGAATATTGAAATCCTTTGTAATTCTGAACATTGTTATTATCTGTTACATCAAAAACAAAATCGCTACCTAAAGATAAAAATAAAGATTCAATAGGCTTAATGGATGCCAAAAATCCTGTTTTAAAAACAGAATCTAAGTTACTTCCATCTGTTAAAACATCAGTGGAAGAAATTGGAGTAAAACTGTCAGAAACATAAAGTACATTTGCAGATAAAATTAAAGAATTAATTCCAGAGAAATAAGAAATTTCAGCCTTTGTTAAATTTCCCCAACTATGTTTTTCTGGATAACTTCCTAAGTTAAACTGATAAGTACTTGTAAAAGCATAATACAAAGATTTATAAATTGGACCATCAAAAGAAATTCCTGAATAAATCCTGTTATAAGAAAAATCCTGTGTATCTAAAGCTGTATAAACTTCAAAACCAAGATTTTGAGATGCAAATAAAACAGGTAATTTTACAGATAGATTTGCAATTCCATAGGGAGCGGCGAATGTGTAAAAAGGATTTTTATCAGGGACAAAATCAGGAGAAAACATTCCAACTGTATAACTATTTAATAATCCAGTATAACCTGCATAAAATTTCAAAACTAAAGATTGATTTGAAAAACTAAATGCAGCAACATCAATTTTTTGAGCAAGAACTTTTCCAGAAAAGTCATTTACTAAAAATCTTCCTACAGATAAATCCATAGTTCCATTTTCAAAATAAACCTTTGATGTTACTTTCAAATTTGATAAATCGAATTTATTAGTAAATGTAGAATTTTTTCCAACTTGAAGTTCTGAATCATTTACAAAATCACCATTAAAAGAATAAAACAATTCAGTACTAAAAGTTGTGTTTTTTCCGAATTTTGCTCTTGTCCATAAAGTTGTTTCTACATATTGATTAAACGACAAATTAGTAACTGGATCTTGAACATAACTTGTTGTAGATAAAATTCCACCAAAGTCAAAAGCAAAAACAGAAAATGATGTTATTAATAGAAGAAAAACTAAAAATATACGCTTCATTATTATTTCTCCAAAGTCTCACCAAAATCGGCAATAATTGATAATGCTTTTACACCAGAAAGTTTTGCATTTAGCTGCATTGTCATAGGAAAATAACCTGATGCAACTAATTGTCTAAAGGCATATCTAGGTGTTCTAAAAATAATATACATCAAACTTGATTTTACATTGTAGCAAGTACAGATAATTTGGGAAAAATCCTTTACTTGAATTGGATTTTCTAAATTTGCTTCATATTTTTTAGTGATTTTTTCAAGTTTTGGAAAGGAAGTAATCAAACTTTTAGTAATTTCAGAATTTTCCACAGAATTTTGAACTAAATTCAAATCTTGAGCCACCAAGGTAGCAACTTGTAAAAATGTAACTTCTTTTGTATTTACAACTTCTTCAATAAAATCAAAAGATTGTGCAAAACAAAAGGATGAAATAAAAAGAAGAATTGCAAATGCAAAAATTTTTCTTAACTTTGTCATGAGGATGAAAAACCTCCAGAATAATGTTAGTTACATTATACAATGAGATATGTAAAAAATCTATAAAAAAAATAATATTTAGCAACAAAAAAAACATCATAAAAAAAATCCTCGGATTACTCCGAGGATTAAAATAAAGTTATGCTATATTAATTAGTTTACACTTACAGCAAAATAACCAGTATCACTAGAATAATAAGGTTCAACAATTACACAATAAGTTCCTGTTGTATTTGCAATAAAAGTATATGATCCACCATCATCCCTAGTACAAACAGTATGAGTGCCATCAGCTGAAATTATAGAAGCCCTTATATCAACCATAATTCCTGTTACAGAATTATCTGACATTAACTGACTTAATTCTAAACTAGTATCAGTATCATAATCTAGCAAAGAAACTGTATAAGTTGCCCCAGCGTTACATGAGAAAGAATAACCTTGAGAATCACTGTTTAAATATAAAAGATTGTCAGTATACATATTCAATGATTCGGGAACAATATATCTTGCATAAAACGTTGCTGAAGCATAATCCAAAGATACATAGTCACCTGCATAATAACTATTACCATTTGAATCATACCAATATCCATCTGAAATATAGCCTACTCGGGAAGGAATAGATGGAAGCTGGACACGATTCCAATTGTAATCATTAGTTTCTGTAACTTTAAT
The DNA here is from genome assembly GCA_036307825.1 of Treponemataceae bacterium. Classification (GTDB taxonomy): domain Bacteria; phylum Spirochaetota; class Spirochaetia; order Treponematales; family Treponemataceae; genus RGIG9060. The sequence continues at coordinate 7,932 of JAXJWW010000088.1, forward strand.
TTTATCTACAATATCATTATTAGATCCATCTTTAAAAGATGCAGTTCTATAATATTTTGCAGTATAAGTTTTTGTGGCAGAATCCAAATTTACATAGCTACCTTGATAATACCTATCACCATATGAATCATACCAGTATCCATCGGTATCGTATCCATTTCGACTAGGAACAGTTGGAAGCTGGACACGATTCCAATCGGAATCATTAGTTTCTATAACAGTAATATCAGAAACAGAAATAGAATTTGTTGCATCAGTAAAAGATGCTGTTCTATAATATTTTGCAGTATATGTTGTTGATGCAAAATCTAATAATACAGAACTACCTTCATTATAAAAATTACCATTAGAATCATACCAATACCCATCTGTATTGTATCCTTCTCGTTCTGGAATCTCAGGTAAGGAAATTTCATTCCAGTAGTAATTACTATTTTTTATAGCCACTATTGTGTTAGAAAAACTCATTGTTATATCAGTAAAACATGCAGTTCTTGTTTCAACTATACTAACAGGAGCTGATATTAATTCCATACTAAGTTTATTTATTTGAAAAGTAAGAACAAGAAGATATACTTTTTCACCAATACTATTCCCCCTGCTAGTATAAGTATAACTATCAGAGTAAACAACACAATAATCACGTAAGTTTTCTGAACGATCAAAATCAGCAGGAATAATATCAGTTGTATAGTCTACAGGTTTTACAAGTTTATAAAGACCATAAAAACTAACTCCTTCTGGAATATTTACAGTCCATTCTATTGAACCCTCTGCAATCATTCTTCCGTAAACGATAGGTTCTGACTGTGGTCTTTTTACATACTCAGTAACAACACATGTAGAAGGATATTCTTTATAAAGATTTCCATCTGTTACAACCAATGTGTATACATAATCTTTTGTATTATCTATACTTGTATCATCTACAAAATATTGATCAGTTGTATCTCCAGTAGGTTTTATTTCATTTGAAACTTGAGTATATACACTTGAACCTTTTTCTGAACGATAAAGTTTATAATAAGAAATAGGTGCATCAGAGCCATTTTCTAATTCAAATTTATCAAAAATAACTCTTATGGCATCACCAAAATCTTTATATTCTGCAGAAACAATCTCTCCACCAGAACCATTCAATGCTTCTACAGTAACAGATTGTGAAGATGTAATAACATCAGAATCACCAAAATGACTGTTTGAACTTAAGTCAATAAAGTAGACACAAAAAATGCGAGTATTAAGCAGCGAACGATTCTTCATCTTCTGAATGTACTTCATCCGGAGTTTTGTAATTCAAACAAGAATGAATTCGTTCACGGTTATACCAGGCTTCAATGA
>JAXJWW010000089.1:0-7865 GCA_036307825.1 Treponemataceae bacterium
CTTTTGTAACTAATGCAAAAGGTGTTGATAAAGATGTTGATATAATGGGAAACAAATTCAATTTTGCAAAAATGGATGGTGTAAAACTCAACAAAATGCTCAAAACACTTCTTTTTGCTGTTGAGTTTCCAAATGCAAACACAATCAGATACAACTATTTTTACAATGGCAAAAACAATTCTCTTGAAGCTCCTATCGTAGTAGACGGAAACAAAATGACATTAAAAATGAGTCAAAAAAATCCTCTTTTCAAAGATATTGATCTTTATACATTCCAAGATTCAGATGCAAGTCAAATGCACATGTATATGCCAACTTACGCATTTATCAACTTCTTCGGAAATATGCAAGCAACAATCATGGCACAAAATGGTCTACTTGATTTAACAGACGCAACCGCTGTAAACGCAGTATACGACAGTATTGAAAATGCCGTTGAAACAATCAATGTAAGTCTTGTAATGGAAAAAGCTAAATAGAGTTTTTATTCTGTACTGAAAGCCGACAATTCTAACGAAAAGTCGGCTTTTTTTTATCACAACCAAATTTTCTCGTTCTACAATTTCCGCCAAAACTTTTCCAATCCGCGTGATTTATTTTTGTGTGGTAGAAAGTGCTTATTTTGCTAAGGCTTGTATTTCTTCGATGGAAAGCCCTGTTGCTTTTGCTATATTTTCTACAGAAAGTGACATTGTTAATAAATTTTTAGCAGTTTCGATGGCTTTTTGTTGAGAACCTTGAGTAATTCCTTGTGTGATACCTTCTGCAATTCCTTCTTTAAGTCCACGGCGAAAGTTGTCTCTGTCATGTAAATTCATACTTTGATACTCCTTTCTGTTGACTTCGTGTTTTTTGATTTTTTCAACGATAGAAGAAAGTTTTGTTGTAAAATCGTCAACAGGCTTCTGATTACAAATATACTGTAAAAATGCCGAAATTTCTAGGTCTTTTTCAATCTTAAACGAAGTTGCGTTAAAAATCTTTTTTATGGATTTATCCCTGAGAACAAAATTTAATTTTTCATCACAGCGGTTTTGAAAAGTGTAAATCGGTAAGCCTAAATTGAATGGGTCGTATTTACAAATAAAAATAACAAAACTTGTGGGTAGTTCCGAGTAGTCTTGCCCTTTAAGTAAGTTATCACAATCTAACATAGACTGATAAAAACGAGTTCGCAAGGGTAAGTCGTCATCAATAGCATTTTGAAGTTCAATGTCAAAAACTTTGTCGCTATCTTTTATGTAGACATCAAGCCGAACGCCCTTTGTTTCGTAATATGGCGAAATTGTTTTTTCAATTTCAGGATACTCAATGTGGTCAATTTTGATTTTGAGCAATCTTTCTAGCAATTCTTGGCAAATTTCCGCATTTTGCAAAACCTTCTCAAACATGTAGTGGTCTGCAAAAGTTAAATCTTCAAATTTCTTAAAATACATCATAGTTTTTTCTCCGATAAATTTAGTTTTATAACCTTTATTATCAAGAGAAAATTTAAATTTGAATAAATTTTGAAGAAAAATTTTTATAAAAAAAGCATATCACAACCAAATTTCCTCGTTTTACAATTTCCGCCAAAACTTTTCCAATCCGCGTGGCAATTTTTTTAGTAGGGTAACAGTTCTGCTAATTCTTCCCAGCGTGGATATTTTGCTTCTAACTGTTCGCAAACTTCTTTGTATTCTTTGTTGATTTGTTCGATTTTTGAAAAATCTGTGTCGGCTGAACTTAGTAAAGTTTCAAGTTCGCTTTTTCTATCTTCCATTGTAAAAATATCTTCTTCCAGTTGTTCAAATTCTTTTTGCTCTTTGAAAGTTCGCTTTTTGCTTGGCTTTTTTTCTGTTGGTTCTAATGCTTTTTGTTTTTCTTCTTTTTCTGCAAGTTGTTTTTGTAAAAGTTTTTCTTCCTTTGTTTTTTCTTCTAAAAATTGGATATATTCGCTACATTTTCCTACAAAGCCAGAAATTTCACCATTCCCTTCAAATACAAAAAGTGAATCTGTTACTTTATCCATAAAATATCTATCGTGAGAAACAACCAAAAGACAACCTGAATAACCATCCAAAAATGATTCTAAAATCGACATTGTAAAAATATCAAAATCGTTTGTAGGTTCGTCTAAAATCAAAAAGTTTGGATTGCTCATCAAAAGCCGCACAAGATAAAGTCGTTTTCGTTCCCCTCCAGAAAGAGTTTCCACCGGTGAATATTGAATTTTTCCCTTAAAATCAAATTGTTCCAAAAGTTGTCCTGCAGAATAAGTTTTTCCATCATTTAAAGTGATAACTTCGGCACTTTCTTTGATGTATTCTAAAACTGTAAGTTTTGTGTTCTCAAAAATTGGATTTTGCTGATAATAAGCGATATGTGTGTTTATTCCTAAATCAATTTCACCACTATCTGCTTTGATTTTATCAGTAATTATGTTCAATAAAGTTGATTTTCCGCTTCCGTTGTTTCCAAAAATTCCGATTTTTTGACCTTTGTTAAAAATGTAAGAAAAGTTTGAAATCACACAATTTTGTCCAAAAGATTTATTTATCTCTTTTAGTTCTAAAACTTTTCCACCAAGTCGGCGTTCTTTTGTTTCAAAAGTAAAACCAGTTTCTTTTGTAAACTTTTCTCGATTTATCATTCTGTTGATATTATCAATTCTAGCTTTTGCTTTTGTTCCTCGAGCGCAAGGTCCACGACGAAGCCAATCTCGTTCTGTTCTCAAAACTGATTCAATTCTTCGGTCTGTGTTTTCTTCAATTTGGGCTTCGATTTCTTTTTTTTCAAGATAGGTTGAATAATTCCCTTGATAAAATTTTAGTTTTCCTCTTGCTAATTCAAAAATGTTTGTACAAATTGAATCCAAAAAATATCTATCGTGGGTTACCATCAAAACAGTTCTATCTGTAGAAATTAAATATTCTTCCAAGTATTTTATGGTTGCAATATCAAGATGGTTTGTTGGTTCGTCCAAAAGTAAAAGTGGAGTGTCTTCAACTAAAACTTGAGCAAGAGCAACTTTTTTTATCATTCCGCCAGAAAGATTCTTTAACTTTGCCTGTAAATCTGTAATTCCTAAAGTTGTTAAAATTCCTTTGATTGAAGATTCATAATTCCAAAGATTACGATTATCCATTTCGTGAGTTAGATTTTCAAAATCTTTTTGAAGTTGTGTTGGAATGTTTTCATTAAATTCAGAAATTTTTTGGCAGATAAGTTCGTATTTTCTAATTGTTGAAAGTTTTACATTGTCGTTACTAAAAATATATTCTAAAATTGTTGATTCTGGATCAAATTCAGGATTTTGTGGAAGGTAAGAAACTGTGCGACCTTCTGCCAATGTTTTATTCATTACAACTTCTCCCTCTTCAGAGTGAAGTTTTCCTGCAATAATTGAAAGTAGGGTACTTTTTCCGCATCCATTTTTTCCGATTAAGGCAGCTTTTTCTCCTTCGTTTAAGCCAAATGTTACTTCTGTAAAAAGAGGTTTTTCTCGTCCGATTTTTGCTAAATTGTGTACTGATAAAACATTCATATTGATAATTTAACAGAAAATAATTTTTTCTTCTATATCGTGAAAATTTTTGTTTGCGAAATTTTAAAAGGTAGTGTATAATGTATTTTAATGAATTATGGTTTAAATGAAAAAAAGTCTATTCTTGTTGTTGAAGACCAAGAGGCTAGCAGATGTCAATTAAAAGCTCTGTTTGCTGATGTTTATGATGTGGTTGAAGCCGAGAATGGAGAAAAAGCATTAGAAATCCTCGAAAAAGATCGTTATAAACATAAGATTTATTTGATTATTCTTGATCTTCTTATGCCTGGAATGACAGGTTTTGATGTTCTTGATAAAATTAAAAATGACTCTGTTTATAGTGATATTCCTGTTATCGTTGTAACTTCTGATAGTGATGTTGAAAGTGAAATCGAAGCATTACACAGAGGCGCAGCTGACTTAATAATTAAACCATATAATCCTAAAGTTGTTTATCATCGTGTAATAAATGCAATTCATAAAATAGAAGCAAATGAAGCACGAGTTGAAAATATTCTTCAAAAAGAACAAACTTTTGTTACTTCAGAATTGAGTTACAGAGCAAATCATGATTTGCTTACTGGAATTGCCAACAAAATTTCTTTCTGTGAAAAAACAGAAAAGATGTTGCGAGAAAATCCAGATAAAAAATATGTTTTAGTTAGAACAAATATCGAAAGGTTCAAAGTAATTAACGATTTGTTTGGAACTAATGTTGGTGATATCATTCTAAAAGATGTTGCAAATACTCTTCAGGGGATGTTTCACGGTAAGGGAACTTACGGTCGTATTGAGTCTGATCATTTTGCTGTTTGTTTTGATACTTTTTTAATGAATCCAACTGCTATTTGCACAGAAGTTGAAAAAGCAATTCAGTCTCATAATTTAAATTACGCACTTCAAGTAAATATCGGAATTTACGAAATTGATGACAATACTGTTCCAGTTGATCAGATGTGTGATAGAGCAAATCTTGCTTTGCAAACAATAAAAGGAAATTATCTTCGTCAAGTAGCTTACTATGATGCAACTTTGCGAAATACTCTTTTACAGGAACAAAAATTAGTTTCTGATATGAAAGAAGCTCTTGAGAATAATGAGTTTGTAATTTTCTTGCAACCTGTTTATAGTTTGCATGAAGAAAAAGTTATTAGTGCAGAAGCTTTAGTTCGTTGGATGCATCCAGAAAAAGGCTTAATTGCTCCTGGTGGATTTATTCCTTTCTTTGAAAAAAATGGCTTGATTGCTCGGCTTGATTTTTATATTTGGGAATTGGTTTGTACATATCAGCGCCAAAGAATTGATGCTGGTATGCCTGAAATGCCAATTTCTATGAATATTTCTAGAATGAGTTTATATAATCCTCGTTTAAGTGATGATATTATTGCTTTGGTAGAAAAATACAAAGTTCCTCCACGGCTTATCAAACTTGAAATCACAGAAAGTGCCTATACTGATAATCCAGGACAATTGCTTGTAACAATGGCAAATTTACAGTCTTATGGATTTATTATCTTGATGGACGATTTTGGAAGTGGATATTCTTCATTAAATATGTTGAAAGATATTCCAGTTGATATTCTAAAATTGGATATGTGCTTTTTACGGGATTTTGAAAAATCTGATAAATCAGGAAATATTCTTACTTCTGTTGTTCGTATGGCAAAATGGCTTGGAATTCCTGTTGTTGCAGAAGGTGTTGAAACTCAAAATCAGTTAGATTTCTTGCGAGGAATCGGTTGTGATTTTATTCAAGGTTATTATTTCTCTCGTCCAATTCCTACTTCAGATTTTGAAGCTTTAGAAGGAAAGCAACTTGCTAAAACAAAGAAAGTTTCTGTAGTACTTGAAGATTCTGAAGTTTTTGATGAATTGTTTAATGGCAACGAGGTAACTTCACGATTGTTCAATAGTTTTGTAGGTGCTGTTGCTCTTTACAATTTTACTGGTGATAGCCTAGAGGTTTTGCGTGTAAATGATAACTATTACGATATGATGAACTATACACCTCAATCTTTCCATGCAAATAAAATGCATTTATTTGAAATGGTTGTTCCTGAGGATAGAGAAATATTGTTAAAAGCTTGTAAACTTGCTATTGATGGTGAAATTCCTTCTGAAATAAAAATTCGTAGATATTTACCTGATGGAACTATTATTTGGCTTTCTATTATGGTACGTTGTCTTTGTGATACAGATTCTCAACCTGTTATTTGTTTGGCAATGAATAATATTACAGAACAAAAAGTTGCCGAACAACGAATGTTAAAGCAAACAGAGAAGATTAGACAGTATAACAAATATTTACACGAAACTTTAGATTCTATTCCTTGTGGAATTGCTCAATATACAGTTGATGATAATTATGGAACAATTTTTGCCAACAAGGAGTGTTTGCGTCTTTATGGATATGTTGATGTAACTGATATGACTATAGATCAATATGATTTCTTTTCTTTAGAAGAAAAAGACGAATTTATGAAAATGCTTAATAGAATTAAAGAAACTGGTAAAACTGAAAACTATAAAGCTGTTATAAAACGAAAAGACGGAACTACATGTGCAATTGAAGGAACTGTCAGTTTAATGAAGGCTGTTTCTGGAGATTTAGTTTTCCAAGATTCTTTCTACGAAGTAAAATAATTACTTTACAAAACTTCGTAGAAGTTAAACCAATTTGCATTTTTTTGCTTCTCTTAAAAAATTATACAAACTCGAAAGGTGTTTCTTGGTAAACGTAGTAGTTTAGCCAGTTTGAATAGAATAGATGAGCGTGGCTTCTCCAAGTTGAAATTGGTTTATTCCAAGGGTTATCGTCTGGGTAATAATTTTCTGGCATTGCAATTTTTTTACCTTGGTCTAAATCCCGTCGGTATTCAACGCCTAAAGTTTCTGGGTCGTATTCTAAATGTCCTGTCATAAAAATCTGTCTATTATCATTTGATTTTACTAACAATACACCTGATTTTTCGCTTTCTGCCAAAATTGTAAGTTCAGGATGAGATTTTATGTCTTCTGCCTTCACCTCTGTATGTCGTGATTGTGGGGAAGGGAATATATCATCAAATCCTCTAAGTAAAGGTTCTGCAACTGTAGTTTTGTAGTTTTTAAAAATTCCAAAAATTTTTTCATCAAGATTATATTTTTGTATTCCGTAGTGATGATAAAGACCTGCTTGTGCGCCCCAACAAATGTACAAAGTACAGAAAACATTATTTTTTGCGTAATCCATAATTTGACAAAGTTCTTTCCAATAATCAACATCCTCAAAAGGAATTTGTTCTACTGGCGCACCTGTGATAATCATTCCATCAAATTTAGTTTCTAATGCTTGTTTAGAAGTTATGTAGAATTTTTCAAGATGATCAACTTTTGTGTTTTTTGATTGATGAGATTCCATGTGAACTAAAGAAATTTCTACTTGCAAAGGAGTGTTTCCAAGTAAGCGTAAAAGTTGAGTTTCGGTTGCAATTTTTGTAGGCATTAAATTAACAATTGCAATTTTTAATGGACGGATATCTTGTTTTACAGCACGAGTTTCTGTCATTACAAAGATATTTTCATTTTCTAAAATTTTACAAGCTGGTAAATCTGATTGAATTTTTATCGGCATAACATTTGAACTGTAGCATATTTTTAATGTTTTTGCTATACTTAATTAGTATGAAAACTGTTGATAGAAGATCCGCTATAAAAAAATTAAAGTCATTAATTTTTACTCAAAAATCAGAACCAATTCCTTTTAGAGAAAAAATTGAAAAAGACTATTCTACTATTTTCTTGCCAAATGGAGTTGAACTTTCAGAAACTAAAATTGGCAAAGTTAATTGCGATTTGCTTATTCCAGAAGTTGCTTCAAAAAATAGAGTTATGATTTATGTTTACGGTGGTTCTTTTGTAGGAGGAACTCGTTCTTCTTGGCGTAGTTTTTGTGCGTCTCTTGCTCATGCATCTTCTTCCGAAACTTATGTTCCTGAACTTCATCGTGCGCCAGAACATCCTTTTCCTGCTGCATTGGAAGATGTAGTAGAAGTTCTTAAAATTTTATCATCGTTAAAACAAGAAATAGTTTTGATGGCAGATTCTGCAGGTGCTAGCTTAGCAATCGGTGCAATTTTAAGTTTACCAAAAACTATACGAACAAAAATTAAAGAAATTGTGCTTTTTTCTCCTTGGTTTGATTTGTCAGCAGAAGCTCCTTTGTTTAGTCAGCGCAAAAATTCAGATGAAATTATTAGTGCAGAATCTTTGCGTCGTTGTGCCGATGTTTATACTTATCGTTCAAATTTGAAAAATCCACTTGTTTCACCAATGTTTGGTACAGAACAAGATTTTGAAA
>JAXJWW010000090.1:0-1726 GCA_036307825.1 Treponemataceae bacterium
GGGGGGGTAATTCTGGTAGAGTAAATTTAATAAATCGTTAGCGAATTAGTTTTTATTACTACTTTGACTAAAACCATTTTTATTTTTTTAGGAGGGATTCTATGAAAAATAGACTTCACGACAAAAAGGCAGGGGTATTTATTATCTCTATTCTTTTTTTTATTTCTTTGACAGAAACAATTATTCGGGGGTTACAACCAAACTATTCATTTGTTGCAACTGAGTTAGGGCAAACTTTTTCAATAGCAATTTTTTCAGCATTGATTCTTTTCTTTACACTTATAAAGAAGGAGCGAGTATGCTATATCTGTTATGCTGTATTCATAGGATGGTTCATTCTTGAAGAAGCATTTAGTTTGCCTGGTACACTTTCAACTTTGTCATCTACAATTTCCAATATTAATATGTATGCAACTGTATCTTCTACAGCACGATTAAATGCAATTTTCTTCATCATTTTACGCATACTTATTACAATTTTTATTACTTCAATCGGTGCCTTGATGATAGAATATATGAATGACGGTACTATTTACAACAAAGCATTTAATGTACTTTGTTGTATTACAATTTTATTATTGTTAATTTCTACTGTTACAAGTATTCATAGTGCTATTATTACTAAGAAAGTTGGACCTATGCTTCTTGTTCTTAACAACTTATATCGTATCACAATGGTATTCTTATTTACTTTCTTCGCTTACGATAGTGCAAAAAAACAATTAAGCAAAGTAGATTTCGGTTCTACAAAGTAGGAAGAACCAAAAGAAAGGTGGTCAAGGGGGTAAGAGAAACATCCTTTGACTACCTGCATTTCCTCAAAGTTTCTAAGTTATAAATAAAATTTCTTTAGCATTTGTATATATTTGTTCTTCAAGTTCAGAAAAAGGCTCTTCTAAAATATTTGCTAAATCATGATAAATTTTTTCTATTAAACTTACACTTGTATTATAACCACCAAGCCATGTTTCTGCTGTTGGATTATCTGTTTCGGCTAAAATTAAATTTTTAGGTGTGATTTTTAACAAATGTTGTAAATATGAATTTCTGATTGTTTCGCATCCAAAAGTCTGAAAATATCCTCGTTCTAAAAAATTTTGATAAATATTTTCTGGACCATTATACCAATGAATTATTGGTTTGGCATTTGGATATTCTAAAAGAATTTTATCTATTTCCTTTTCTGCTCCCTTTGTGTGAATTACGCAAAATTTATTATTTTCATGACAATGATTTAATATGTAACGAAAAACTTCTTCTTGTGCAATTTTTGACACATTTGTCCAATAAAAATCCATACCAATTTCACCAATCATTTTTGATTGATTTAAAGCATCATCAAGCTTACAAAGTTGATTTGAATATTTTTCCGCATTTTCCGGATGTACTCCAAAAGTGGGAATTATTTTACAGTTTGATTTTTGGCATTTGCTTTTAATTTGTAAATTTGTTTTATACGAATCTAAATCTACAGAAGATGCTACAATTGTTCCAGAAAACTTTTCTAATTCAAAAAAAAGTTGATTTTTATTTTCGTACCAATCTAAGTGTGTGTGAAAATCTATAAGCATGATATTATTTTATCACTATATTAAATGTAGATATAGTGAACTGCACCCAAATTATTGGACACTTTAACTAGGCTAATTTTAAGGACTGATTCCTAAATTGTAAAGGGGTCAGTCCTTTTAATTTAGCCTTAATTCTTTTTTCGTTGTACCAAGAC
>JAXJWW010000091.1:0-37994 GCA_036307825.1 Treponemataceae bacterium
AAGTTTTACACCGTTTGCCAAAAGCATTTTTGCTTCTTCACCGTTAAGTTCGTTTTGTGTAGCACATGGGAATGCACAATCACATTTAACTTCCCAAGGTCTTTTGCCTTCAACATATTTTGCGTTAGGATATTGTTCAACGTATTCTTTGATTCTTCCGCGTTTAACTGTTTTGAGATCTTTAACCCAGTCAAGTTTTTCTTGTGTGATTCCATCTGGATCGTAGATGTATCCGTTTGAGTCAGAAAGTGTAACTGGTTTTGCACCAAGTTGGATAAGTTTTTCAGCTGCATATTGAGCAACGTTTCCAGAACCAGAGATTACACAAGTTTTTCCTTTGAAGTTATCACCAACTTTTGCAAGCATATTGTCTGCAAAATAGATAAGTCCGTATCCTGTTGCTTGTGTTCTAATCAAAGAACCACCGAATGTTAAACCTTTTCCTGTTAAAACACCTGTAAATTCGTTACGAAGTCTTTTGTATTGACCGAACATGTAACCAACTTCACGAGCACCTACACCGATATCACCTGCTGGAACGTCAGTATCAGCGCCAATGTGTTTTGCAAGTTCTGTCATGAAAGATTGACAGAATCTCATAACTTCAGCATCTGATTTTCCGTGTGGATCAAAGTCTGCACCACCTTTACCACCACCCATAGGAAGTGTTGTAAGTGAGTTTTTGAATGTTTGTTCAAATCCTAAGAATTTCAAAATTCCAAGATTTACTGATGGGTGGAAGCGAATACCACCTTTATATGGTCCAATAGCACTGTTGAATTGAACACGATATCCGCGATTTACTTGAACATTTCCTGCATCATCCATCCATGGAACACGGAACATAATTACGCGTTCTGGTTCAACCATTCTTTCCAAAATGGCATTTTTTTCGATTTCTGGCATTTTTTCTACTACTGGTTCAAGAGTTTCTAATACTTCTTCAACTGCTTGCAAAAATTCAGGTTCATGTGCATTTTTTGCTTTAACCTGTTCTAATACACGGTTTATGTATGCGTTATTCATACTATACCCCCAAAATAAAATAAGGTCTTTGTTATAAATGCATTTTAGCATAAATGAATAAATATGCACAATAGAATTTTTTTTCAGAAAGTTATTTTTTTGTAATTCTCTGTGAAATTTTTCACAATCTGTGTAAAAAATAGTGATATTTTAGAGATTTAAAAATAACCATGGTTATTTTTTTAGTAACCGCGGTTATTTTGATTTAAAACAGGTTGACAGCCGTAAAAAATGGGATAATAATACAATTATCAATTTTATGTCATAAACAATAGGAGTTTTTATGAAAAAATTATTTACTATTTTAGCTGTTTTCTTTCTTGTAATGGGAAGTAATTTTATTTTTGCACAAGAAAGTGAAGATTCTTCTATAGAAAACAAAGCTGTAATTTCACAAACAGAAATTTCTATTCAAGAAGATTTTTCAGAACCTAGATTTACTGCAGGAAAAAATCCTAAAGTTGCTAAAAAAGTAGGCGAGGGCAAAATAGAAAAGGATGTTGAAATTGATTCATCCGATAAGTTTGATGATAAAGATGAATCAATCAGAAGTAGTTTTAGAGCTGGTTTAAGAAAAGATTTTCCTATGGAAGAAAATCCTTTTGAAAAATACAACAAATCAGTTGGAGTTTTTGGATATTCACAACCAGGATTAAGTTGGCAACATTGGCTTGGAAAATTTGGTTATCAAATAAATTTTTCTGGAATGTATCTTCCTAGTGAATATTACGATTACAACTCTGGTACAGAAGAAAATATTATATACAATTATACATATGCTTTATATATGCTAACAGCCGAAGCGCAATTTGAATTTTTTACAACAAGATTTTTGAAAAATTGGTACGGAAGATTATATGGAGTTCTTGTTGGAGGTTTTTATTATAAAACTGATTATAATGTACCAGAAATTTTTAATGGAATTGCAGGCTTTGGGCTTGGCTTTGAAACAATTTATTACAAGCATTTTTCTTTCCCTCTTCACTTTGGATATTATGCAGAATTTCCAAATGAATTTAAAATGGATTTTATGGGAGGAATTGGTTTAAGATTTAGATTTTAGAAAATTTTATATTTTTAAAAGATAAGAAAAAAAGACTATTTATTGCTGATAATAATATTTATTATTCATAAATAGTCTTTTTTTTATTTAAAAGTGAATTTTCAATAACTTCCTATTGACAAAAATTTTAATAATTAGTAGACTGATTTTACTTTCAAATGGAGCGGTGGCCGAGTGGTTTAAGGCGGCGGTCTTGAAAACCGTTGTGCGGCGACGTACCGGGGGTTCGAATCCCCCCTGCTCCGTTCTAAAAAGAAACAAAAATTTCTAGTTTTTGTTTCTTTTTAGAACTCGAGTTTTTTCGAACTCGACGATAACAAGGTTGGTTTTGTGGAACTTCGTTTTTCCTACGGCGTAGTTTTTCTGTGGGTTCTCAACGAAGTTTTTTTTAACTCTAATCTTTTGGAGCGATGACCGAGAGGCCGAAGGTGGCTCCCTGCTAAGGAGTTATACCCCTAAAGGGTATCGGGGGTTCGAATCCCCCTTGCTCCGTTCTTTTTTAATATAAAAAGTTTTTAGAACTGTTTTTGAGACCATAGCTCAGCTGGATAGAGCGTCAGATTGCGGATCTGAAGGCCGGAGGTTCGAATCCTCTTGGTCTCGTCTTTTTTTTAATCAACAAAACATTTATTTTACAACTTTTCTTTTTGTTAATTTTATTTTTTTGTTGGTTGAATTTTATTTGGAGAGATGTCCGAGTGGTCGATGGTGCAATCTTGGAAAGGTTGTGTACCGAAAGGTACCGGGGGTTCGAATCCCCCTCTCTCCGTTCATTTTATAAAAAAATCTTGAGATTTTTTTATAAAATGAACTTGAGTTCTTGCTTTGCAAAAACTCAACGGTTGCTTTATTTTTGTACTTATTGGAAAATTACTAAATTTATAACTTTACATTATAGTTATTTTTGAGTATATTTAATTAAAGGCTCTTTGAATGAGTCTAGGTCCTATGCAAGACGCACTTTCGAACTCCGCCAGGTCCGGAAGGAAGCAACGGTAGATAGCTGTTGTCTGTGCCGTAGATCACCTAGGCTCTTTCAAAGGGCTTTTTTTTATGTGGATATTCTTAAAGAAATGTCATTCCGAACTTGATTCGGAATCCACTTTACATACAGTGTTTAGATCCTGAAACAAGTTCAGTATGACACTATGGTTAAACCTTCCTAAAAACTTCGATATTATGTCTAAGTTTTTAGACGTTTCAAACAATTCTTCTTGTAATCAAATTAAAAAACTTTTTCGCCCTTGAACCAAGTTGATAAAACTTTTCCTGTTAAATCTAGGTTTTCAAAAGGGCAAATTTTTCCTTTTGTTTTGAATTTGCTGCTATCAACTGTCCATTCTTCTGATAAATCAACAAGAACAAGATTTGCTAAAAAACCTTCTTCAAGTTTTCCTCTTGCGCCTTGAAAAGAATCTTTATTATCAAGTCCTAAAATTTTTGCAGGATTTGCTGACATAAGAGCAGAAAGTCTATTTATAGAAATAACACCTGTTTCAACAAGTTCTGTGTGAGCTACCGCAAATGAAGTTTCTAATCCAGAAAAACCTGGAGCGCCATTTTGCTTGTCTTCAAGAGTGTGAGGTGCGTGATCTGTTGAAATTACATCTACAGTTCCGTCACTAAAAGCTTGTAACAAGGCTTGTCTATCAATTTCGGAACGCAAAGGAGGATTTACAATCAATTTTAGATTATTATCTGTTTCGGCATTTAAAGCTAAGTGATGTGGAGTAACTTCACAAGTGATAGAAAATCCGCCTCCTATAAAATTTGCTTCGTCTTTTGCTTCTCGAATTGCGTAAATTGAATTTGCTGTACTTACATGTGCAATATGAAGTTGACAACCTGCATTTTTTGCAAGAGAGATATTTCTCTCAGTTGCAACATCTTCGGCAAGAGCTAAAAGTCGATTGGCTTCTTGTAAATCAGCTTCTGCTTGAATTTTTGCAAGTTCAGAATCTTCTTTGTTTTCTAAAGCCCGTTTTCTGTATTGTTTTGCACTTGCTGTAAAAGATTCATCTTCACAATGACAATCAACGATAATTCCTTTTACAGCACACTTACTCATTGCATCTAACATCACCAAGGAAGAAGCAACATCGTGTCCATCTTCTGTGATAATTGAAATTCCTTCAAGGTTATCAATGTGACTTGTATCAGTTCCTGCAAAATCTTTTGTTATACTCACAGTTTGAATAACATCAGCCATATTGTAAGAAGATGCTTCATCTTCAATTTGATGTGCAGTATCACTTGATGAAACAACTGGATTTGTGTTTGGCATTAAGACTACAGTTCCAAAACCACCTGCAACAGCGGCAGAAAGTCCACTTTGTAAATCTTCTTTTTGAGTTTGTCCCGGATATCTAAAATGAACATGCATATCAATAAAAGAAGGCATCAAAGTTTTGTTTTGGCAATCGATTAGTTGAATATCATCTTTTGTGTCAAAAAATTCTTGAAAACATAAAGCTTTTTCTTCGGTAGAAAAATTACCTTGTACAACTGCAAGAATTTTATCTTCTTGAACAAGGATTGCACCTTTTGAATTTATTGTTGAGTCTACTAAGTTTGCGTTATAAAAGATGATATTTGCCATAAGTTTTCCTTAAAAATCTGTTCCTGATTTATGAATTTGGTCGCAATATTCACAAGCGTATTCTGCTCTTTCTTTATTAACAAGTTTGAATTTTTGTGCAACATAATTTTCTGTTGTTGTGATACAACGAGGATTTTTACACTTGATGATATTTTCAACCTTTTCTGGAAGAGAAAGTGTAATTTTCTTTGCAATTTTTTCGTCAGAAACTACATTTACTGTGATATTTGGGTCGATAAAACCTAAAATTGAATAATCAATATTGATGATATTATCAATTTTAATAATATCTTTTCTTCCCTGTGTTTTTGACGGTGCATTCATAATTAAAGCAACACAAAAATCTGCCTTATCTAAACCAAGCCAAGAAAATATTTTTGGACCGTAACCAGCTTTTATGTGGTCAATAACTAATCCATTTTTTATTGTATCAACATTAAGCATTTTGTTTTCCTTCTATTTTTATAAAGAACCTGTGAGTTTTGCAATAAGAGCCATTCTTGCAAACATTCCGTATTTTACTTGCTTAAAGTAGGCTGCTCTTGGGTCATCATCAACTTCTGGAGCAATTTCGTTTACTCTTGGAAGTGGATGAAGAACAATCATATTTTCCTTTGCCATTTTCATTTTTTCTTTATCAAGAATGTAACTATCCTTTAAGCGAATGTAATCTTGTTCGTTAAAAAATCGTTCTTTTTGAACTCGTGTCATGTAAAGAATATCAAGTTCTTCGATGCAATCTTCTAATCGTTCAACTTGTTTAAATTCAATTCCTGCAGGAATAAAAACTTGATTGATAATATATTCTGGAATTGAAAGTTCTTTAGGGCTGATAAAAATAAATTTATTATTTGGATATCGAGTTAATGCTTTTGTAAGAGAGTGAACTGTACGTCCAAATTTCAAATCTCCACAAAAACCAACTGTATGTCCAGACCAAGACCCTTTCATTGCACGAATTGTAACAAGGTCAGTTAAAGTTTGTGTAGGATGGTGATGTCCTCCGTCTCCAGCATTGATTACTGGAATTGAAGAATATTTTGATGCTAAGTATGCAGCACCTTCTTTTGGACTTCGCATTGCAATAATATCTGCATAGGAAGAAACAACACGAATTGTGTCTGCCAAAGATTCACCTTTTGAAGTAGAAGTTGCAGAAGCATCAGAAAATCCGATAACTGAACCTCCAAGTCGTTGCATTGCGGCTTCAAAAGAAAGCCTTGTTCGTGTGCTAGGCTCAAAAAAAAGCGTAGCAAGAATCTTTCCTCTGCAAACATCCGAAAATGCAGCAGGATCAACAATCATCTGCTCCGCTAATCCACAAATTTCATCAATTTCTTGAATAGTCAAACTACCCGGTTCAATAACATGCCGTCCAATTAGCATAATTTCTCCTATAAGAACTTTGTGAGAAAATATCAATTTTCGAACAAAGTTCTTAGCTGCAATTTCGCAACGAAGTGAGAAATTGCAGTAAATATTACAAGTTTGCCTTGCAAACTTGATTTGAAAAGCGAAGCACCAATTTGAGCGAAGCTTTTCATAAATTCTCCTAATAAATTTCAAGTTTACAAACTTAGATTAAAGAATTTTATCACGAAATAGGGGAGATTTGCAAGGTGGGAAGTTACAAAGAAATCTATGAAAATTGTTATTCCATAGTTGACTGGGGGTATCGTGATATGATGTTTATTGTTGCAAAATGCCGAAATTTTCATATAATTTAAAAAGGAGTTTTCATTAAACAAGAAGAATTAGAAAAAAAATTTAATACTTTCAAAGAAGGTTATTCTCAGGAAGACGCAGATAAAGTTTTGAATAATCAAAATGAAATTGAAAATATCGTAAAAAAGAAAGAAAAGTTGCAAGAATTTTGTGATGAAATTAAAAATTTCTTTCAATTGTTAAAAGATTTCTTTTCTGGAAAGTATAAAGAAGTTCCTGTTGGAAAAATTGCAACTATAATTGGTACTTTGTTGTATATTCCTCTTCCTTTAGATTTAATTCCAGATTTATTACCTGTAATTGGTTTTGCCGATGATGCAGGAATAATTACATTATGTATAAAGTTTACAAAAGATGTTATAGATGCATATAAAAAATATAAGTCTTCTTTAGAATCTGAATAAATTCAAATTCTAAACTGTAAATCTCTTGTTCATCTTATGATATAAATTTTGAAATATTGACTAAATTTAAATTAATGAATTATTCTAAGTATAAAAATTTACAAGGGATTTTACTTGATGAAAAATAAATTTTATAAATTCGCAGTAACTATTTTTTTGCTTATAAGTTTATCATCTTTTTTGACTGCTGAAGAAACAAATCTAAATGCAATTAAATTTACTTTCCTTTCTTGGACAAGTGGAAGTACAAAAATTTCTTACGAACGCGCTTTTCCAAAAATCAAGCAAACAGGCGAACTTTGTGCTGGTTTAATTTGCGCTGGTTATGATAAATATCACAATAATCCATTAGGATTTACTTTACGATACGGACATAAATTTTTTGTAGGAAAATATGATGTACAAAAAGCCTTTGATGGATTTTTTCTTCGGCCAGAAATAATTTATAGTCATTTTTCTTATGATGCTAAAAATACACAAATCCGAACTCTTGCCCAAATGACAAGTTTGATTGGAACTTTTGGTTATCAAAAAACTTTTGGAAATTTTATAATTGACGGATGGGTTGGTGGAGGCGTTGCCTTTGGAACTCCAGCCGACACAGGATATCATCATGGATTTCAATTATGGAATTGGTTTAATTCTTATAATGAAAATATTGCTTTAAGTTTTAGCATAAGGCTTGGTTGGTGTTTTTAATAGGTGAGTTAAATTTTTCTTGTGCTATTGTAAAAAAACTATTACATTTTTATACAAGAAAACTTGTTTTATGATAATACGATAAATGAAATCCTAAAAACTGAAAAAAAGATTACTGTAAAAGATAATGTAAAGATTACTGTAAATCAAAATAAAATTGTTCAAGCTATAAAAGAAAATCCTTTTATCACGCAGGAAGAACTTGTTCAAATTGGTGGAATTTCAAAAGTAAACATCAATAAAAATATGAAAAAACTTCAGGAAAATGGATGTATTCAAAGAGTTGGCGCTGATAAGAACGGAAAATGGGAATTTTTGACAAAATAATAAAAACTCAATAAAGTGAAACTATGAAATTCAGCATAAAAATTGAAGAAATTTTCCATTTGGAAGGAAAAACATTTTACCAAGTTCTAGATTAAAAAAACTTCAGTTTTTTAAATTTTTCTTGTGTTAATATAAAAAAAGTATTACTATAAAAGATAACAAGGTGAAAATGGAGAAGTTTTAAATTGGAAAGCAAACAGCAATCTTTTCATTCTATTCAAGAAAATACAGTTTTGCGTTACTTAGATAAAATGTGGAAAATCCTCCCTATTGTGTTTCTTGCTGTTTGTTTAGTAGAAGTTTTTTTGTTTATTTTTGTTAGTGGAAATCCTGCAATAAAAGATGATAAAAATTATATCAATAAAGAATGGGGAATTGTTCAATCATTTTTGCCAACTGTTCTTGCTTTTATTTTTTATTTTCCTTGCTATTATTTGTACAAAAATAAAAAGTCAAATTTTCACATGAAAAAAACTTACTATCAGGCAATTTTATATTTGGCAGCAAGTTCATACATTTTTATTCACAATGGATATTCCTGTTTGTTAGCAATGTATTTAATTCCAATAGTTACAAGTTGTGCTTTTAGTAAAACTGCTGTAACTAGAAGTTTGAAATATTCAACTTTTTTTATAATACTTTATGCTATCGTTCAAACTCTTATCAAAAAAACAACTTATTATATTCCAGTTTCTATTGTTACTGAAATGCTTGTTATTTTTGCAACTTTAATTACGATAAATATCAATAATCAATATCACGAAGCCTTTGAAAAAATGATTACAGAAATGAAAAAATCAAATGAATTAACAAATAAGCTTCATACTGATACTTTAACTTGTGCTTTTACCGGAGAAAAACTTGAAGAAGATTTAGTAACTTCAGATGATAATATAAAATCAATTGCTTTTATTGATATTGACAATTTCAAAATGATAAACGACAAATTTGGACACGATAAAGGTGATTTTGTTCTTGTAAAAATTGTTCAAATAATGATGGATGAATCTGTAAAACTTTATCGCCTTGGTGGAGATGAATTTTTAATTGCAAGTTCTTTATCTGCAAAAAAATTATACAAAAATCTTGTTTACAAAACTCAAAACTTTAAATACGAAACAAAAAAAACTTTGGGACAAAGCGTAACAATTTCTTGCGGAATTATCAATGTGAATGAATTTTCGCAAACAGAAATAAATCGTGCTGACCAAATGATGTATAAAATCAAACATTCTAGCAAGAATTTAGTAAAAGTTTTGGATGAAGTAGAATAAAAATTGACTTTTTTTCATTTTATAATTATACTGAAAATAAATTCACTGAAAATAAATTCAGTATAATTATAAGGAACGAAACAAATTGTTTATAGGACGAAAAAAAGAAATTCAAATATTAAAAGAAGAATTCAACTCGGAAAAAAAATCTGTTTGCTTGGTTTATGGTAAACGAAGAGTTGGTAAATCATCCTTGATAAATGAGTCTATAAAAGATTTTGATGGACTTGTTATAAATCATCTTTGTATAAAAAGTTCTTACGAAGGAAATCTTTCTCTTTTATGTCGAAGTGTTGCATTAGCGTTAAATCTTCCAGTTTCTACTAATTTTGCAAATATATTTGATTTATTTGACTTTTTAGAATCTCAAAACAAAAAAATTTTACTAATTCTTGATGAATATCAATATATTAAAGAATCCAAAAAAGACAATGAGGTTGATTCCTATTTACAAAATATCGTTGACCGAATGAGTAATAAACTAAAAATTGTTTTGTGTGGTTCGTATATTTCTGTAATGAAAGAACTCATAAAAGAATCAAATCCATTATTTGGTCGTTTTACAAAAATTTTACACATAGAAGAATTTGATTATTATGATGCATCAAAATTTTATCCTGAACTTAGTGTAAAAGATAAAATAGCATTTTACTCAGTTTTTGGTGGCTCGCCTTATGTTTTGTCTAATTTAAATTATCAAAAATCACTTGAAGAAAATATTATAGATTTGCTGATAAATCAAAATAGTTTGCTTCGATCTTATATTGAAAATATCATGCTCAAAGAAATTCAAAAAGCTTTTGATATTAGGATTTTAGAAATTTTAGGAAATGGAAAAAAACGTTATTCTGAAATTATAAACTTGTTAGGTGTAAATGATTCTGGACTTTTAGATAAACAACTAAAAAATTTAATTAGTATGGAAACTATAGAAAAGATTTTTCCAATAAATAAATCAAATGACAAAAAAAAGCAATTTTATGTAATAAAAGATAATTTGATGCGTTTCTACTTTACCTATATTTTTTCAAATGATAGTTTGATTTCAAAATTTGGGGAAGAAACTTTTTTTTACACTTATATCAGTAACTCTTTAAAAACATTTATTAGTTTGCGTTTTGAAGGAATTGTAAATCAATATTTTGTACGACAAGCTCATGTAGGAAATTTACAAAATGTTCTTGATTTTGGATGTTTTTGGTACGACGATGCGAAATTAGGAAAAAATGCTCAGTATGATTGTGTTCTAAAGACAGAACAAGGTTATGATTTTTATGAAGTAAAATATTTTGAAAATCCAATGACTTTGATTGACTGTGAAAAAGAAGAAAACCAAATAAAACAAATGAAAGAAATCGCTTGTAATAAAATAGGATTTGTAAGTTCAAGTGGTTTTGCTTTTTCTTCAGATAAGTATGATTTAATAACTGGAGAGGAATTGTTTAAAGGGTAAAAAAATCACTTTGATGATTTGCACCCTTTCTTTCCACATTTTTTTGCGTAAGGGCAACCGATACAATGTTCGCCACGCTTTTTTGCTTTGTACAAATAAAAGAGGATACTTCCCACAATAAAGATTAAAATTGCAATTAAAATAATGTTTTTCATAAAAAGTATCCTTCTTGTACAAATTTGAAAAAATCTTAGATTTTTAGAATTTGCGTGGCATTCTGTTTAATTTAATATATATTCAGCTTTTACTTTTTTGTTTGCATTTGCAATCAAAGTTACTATAACACTTGCTATTACAAGAATTGCAATTCCACCAGCGATAGCAGGAACTATAGCTAAACTTCCTGGATTTACAATCAAAGTGCCGATTGTGTAAACTAAATATGAAATTGAATATCCAACTGCAAATTGTAACCCGATTCCACACCAGAGCCATTTTGCGCTTTTCATTTCTGCGTTCATAGCACCAATTGCCGCAAAACAAGGTGGTGTGTATAAATTGAACATTAAATATGCTAAGGCCGCAACTTTTGTGATTGCAAAAACTGTGGCAACTTCTGTTCCTGCTCCTTCCATAAGAGCAAGTTCTTCTGTGTCGATTAAATTTTCAAGTCCTACAAAGCAAACTGCCAAAGTTCCTACAACATTTTCTTTTGCAATAAAACCTGTAACAGATGCTGCTGCCATTTGCCAACTTAATACACCGATAATTGGAACAAGTAAGTATGCAAAAGGTCGAGCGATAGAAGCTAATATTGAAGTATCTGCAATTTCTGCAACAGTAAAACTCCAAGTGAAAGTTTGCATAATTTGAACAATAGTATTACAAAGCAAAATGATAGTTGCTGCTTTTACGATGTAAGACCAACCTCTTGCGCACATTGATTTGAATGCGCCCAAAAAAGAAGGAATTTTATATTCTGGTAATTCAATGATAAAAAATGATTTTTTTGCTTTCCATCCACAAATTGCATTTACCAATAAAGCGCACAAGAAAATCAAAATAATACCACAAAGATACATTACTGTACTTACCCAACCGGCGCTGTTAAAAAATGCTCCTGCAAAAAGTGCAATTACAGGAATTTTTGCGCCACAAGGCATAAAAGGTGCAAGCATTGCAGTTGCTCGTCGTTCTCGTTCATTTTTTATTGTGCGACTTGCCATAATTCCAGGAACAGCGCATCCTACAGTTATAACAAAAGGAATTACAGATTTTCCAGAAAGACCAACTTTTTTGAAAATTGGGTCTAAAACTACTGCAACTCTAGACATATATCCGCAGTCTTCAAGTAAGGCAATTAAAAAATACATTACCATTACAAGAGGAAGAAATCCCACAACTGCAATAACTCCACCGATTACGCCATCAACAAGTAAGGCTGATAAAAGAGGATTTGCGTCTTCAAAAAAAGTTGCTACCCAAGATTGAAAAGTTTCAAGATAAGCTACTAAAAGGTCTGCTAGGGGAGTTCCAATCCAAACTTGAGAAATTTGAAAAACTAAAAACATTACAAGTGCAAAAATAGGAATACCAAGCCACTTATTTGTAAGAATTTCATCGATTTTATCACCAAAGTTTTTATCCTTTGTAAATACTTTTCGACTTTCAACTTGAGCTACAATTTCGTTTACAAAGGCAAATCGTTTTTTATCTTCTTCGATAACTGCGTTTTTATCAGTTAGGTCAATTTCATTTTGTGAATAAGGTGCAACTTGATTTTTTCCTATCAAGGAAATTGCTTTTTGAACAACATCTTTTAAACCTTCTGTAGTTTTTGAAACTGTGTTAATTACGGGGCAATTTAATTTTTCTGACAAAAGGTTAATATCAATTTTTGTTTCTTTCTTTTCGTTAATATCACTTTTATTAAGAGCAACAACTACTGGAATACCAAGTTCTAAAAGTTGAGTTGTAAAAAATAAACTTCGGCTCAAATTTGTAGCATCAACGATATTGATAATTACATCTGGATTTTCTTGTTTTACATAAGAACTTGTAACAGATTCTTCAGTTGTAAAAGGTGACATTGAATATGCACCAGGAAGATCAACTGCAATTATGTTTTCATTCTCTGCAAAAGTTTTTTTGATTTGATGTTCTTTTTTGTCAACTGTAACACCAGCCCAGTTTCCAACTTTTTCATTTTTGCCTGTAAGGGCATTAAACATTGTGGTTTTTCCAGAATTTGGATTTCCCGCCAAGGCGATTCTCATTTTTTTTATACCTCTGTCTTTGTTCGCAATTTGCAATTTGCGATAAATATTTTGAATCCATACGGATACATTCCGATTTTAAGTGGTTAGTATATACTAACTCTTTGTGTAAAAAAAATAAATTTTAAGGAATTACACAACAATTGCTTGTGCTAATTGACTATCAATACTATAACGAGCTTCTTTTATAGAAATTACACAATTAGATTTTTTACGAGAAACTACGGTGATTTTTTCACCACTATAACAGCCTAAAGAGAATAAAAAAGAATTTAATTCTTCATCATTTGTTTGAATTTGTTGAATTGTATATTCTTTTCCTTCTTGGGCTTCGAATAATGTCATATCTATCACAGTATCTCCTTAAAAAATTAAGAGTTGAAAATTTAGTTAGTTTATACTAACTTTATTATAGTGATTTTGATTTTTTTTTGCAAGGTGTTTTTGTTAATTTTTCAAAAATCTACAAAATGTCAATTTATGATTTTTTTGAAAGTTGAAATAATTTAATTATTAAAATTGATGAAGATGTTTTATATAGAAGAAATTTAAAATAAAAAATCCCTACAAAAAGAAGTTTGAGAAAACAACTTTTATAGGGATTTGTTTATCAGTTTATTTTAGATAGTTTTCGCCAGTTCCGTAGTTATCAACAACAAAGTCGATATCTTTATCACCACGACCAGAAAGACAAACCAAAATTGATTTTTCAGGTCTTTCTTGTGCAGCTTTCATAGCGTAGGCAACTGCGTGTGCACTTTCAAGGGCTGGAATAATTCCTTCAAGACGACAAAGTGTGTAAAATGCTTCTAAACATTCTTGGTCACTTGCTACAGTATATTGGATACGACCAGTATCTTTTAACATACAATGTTCTGGGCCACTTCCTGGATAATCAAGTCCACTTGAAATTGAGTAAACTGGTGCTGGTTCTCCATTTTCATCTTGTAATAGATATGTTTTGAATCCGTGCAAAATTCCTGGTTTTCCGTAAGAAAGACTTGCGGCGTGGTCTCCCATTTTTAGAGAACGACCTGCAGGTTCTACACCTGTTAAACGAACTCCGTCATCATCTAAAAATCCACTGAACATTCCCATTGCATTTGAACCACCACCAACACAAGCACAAACTTCATCTGGAAGTTCTCCAGTCATTTCCAAAAATTGTTCACGAGATTCAACTCCGATTACATGTTGGAAATCGCGAACTAACATTGGGAATGGATGAGGTCCAACAACAGAACCGATACAGTAAATACTATTGATTGGGTCTTTTAAGTAAGCATCGAAGGCAGAGTCTACGGCTTCTTTCAAAGTTTTTAATCCGTGTGTTACAGGAATAACTTTTGCTCCAAGCAATTTCATACGCACCACATTAGGATGTTCTTTTGCGATATCAACTTCGCCCATGTGAATTTCACATTCAAGTCCAAAGTATGCTGCTGCTGTTGCTAGTGCAACTCCGTGTTGTCCTGCTCCTGTTTCTGCAATTACTTTTTTCTTGCCCATATATTTTGCAAGTAAGGCTTCTCCCATACAGTGATTTAATTTGTGAGCACCTGTATGATTTAAGTCTTCGCGTTTTAGGTAAATTCGTCCACCACATTTTTCAGACAAGCGTCGGCAATAGTAAACCGGTGTCGGGCGACCTTGAAAATGTTTTCTGATACTGCGTAATTCATTTATAAAATCGTGAGATTTACTGATTGTGTAATATGCCTTTGTGATTTTATCCATTTCTTGTTGAAGAACATCTGGGACAAATGAGCCTCCGTATTCTCCAAAATATCCGTTTTTATCGGGAAATTGTTTTAAATATTCCATAATATCTCCATTGCTTATATAGTATCGATAAATTGTTGTTTTGTATATATATGTTACTATAAAAAGTAACATATATTAATAACTATATCTTATAAAAATGTTTCTGTCAATAGTAACTATGAAGATTTTTTGATATGCTCCAAAAAAAGGTGACAAAAATATACCCCCACTGGTGACAAAAAGGGGACAACTTTTATTTTAAAATAATGCTTCTTCTGAAGCATATCTATGTATTAATGGCACTTACAGAAAAAATAGTTTTGATATCTTTATGAAAGTGCCTACACAATACCCTAAAAAACAGCTGCAGTAATCAATTTTTTATTGTGTTTAGCTGCTGTAACTACAGAATTATTCTGTAACCGAAACTGCACCGGTGGAAGTCCCCCAAGTTCAGATTTAGGTCTTTCATTATTGTAATAACCAATAAATGGAATTACAGCTTCAATAACATTTTCGATTTGAATCTGTCGATTCTTGAACTTTGATTTTCCGAATCGATTGTAAAGACATTCAGTCTTAATAATCCCATTCACACTTTCCATGGCTGCATTATCCCAGCATTCTCCTCTGGCTGAACAGCTTTGAATCATTCCCAGTTCCAGTACTTTATTTCTGAAATCATGAGACAGATAAGATGAACCTTGATCAGTATGTATTATCGTACCTCTTAAATCTCTTTTACTTGCAAGAATATTAAGAGTCTCAATACAGAGCTCCTTATCAGGATGTTTTGAAATCTGCCATGCAACAATTTCTTTGTTATACAGATCAACAATGATGCTCAAATAATCGATTCGTTCTCTGCCATACAGGTAAGTAATGTCCGTAACATATACTTTATTAGGTTCAGGAGCTGAAAAATCTCTTTGAAGAAGATTTTTCGGGATGTTTTTGAGAGTTTCCTTCATTTTCTCATAAACATCCTGTTTATAACGTTTTCTTCGTACTACTGAAAGAACATCGTTTTCTTGCATGAGCCGTAAAATCTTCTTTTGGCTGATAGTCTCTCCAAAATGATTTTTTATCATAGAAGTCATTGTCCTATATCCAATTCCAAAATGATGTTTTCTCTGGGTTGTCACAATGAATTCAATAAGTTCATCATCATCTGTTTTTTCCTTCTGATTCAGGAAGGAATAATAGTTTTTTCTGTTTACATTTGCTATTGAGCAAAATAAAGTCAGATTTCCTCCGGTTCGTTCGACAGCAAGTCTGATAGCTCTGTAGCGTTTTTTTTTGTGACATTTGCAATATCTATATCACAGATCTCTGCCAGAGCTTCAAGATACTGTACTTTATGTTCCAGATACTTTATTTTTCTCTGTAATTCCTTTTCAGATTCTTTTTCTGTTTCCATTTTGTCTCCAGGAAAAAAGTAATTGAATTTTCCGCTGTCAACAATTTTAACAATGTCTTTGACTCTGTTCAAGAAATAATTACGGCGTTGTACCCAACTATCTACCGTTGATGTACAAACCCCATATCTTTTTGCAATTTGAGTTTTAGGCATATGCAGTACTTCGTAATCATACAAAGCATTGAATCTATCAGGAATTGATTCAACTGATGCAACACTCATTTTACCTCCTCGATTGTCACCTTTTTTGCACCAGTCGACTTTATTTTTGTCCTTTTTTAAGGGAGCAGATCATTTTGTGGGAAAATTTTTTTTTGTGTGTCATTAGATAAGACAGAAAGTGTGGTATAATATAGGGGAAAAGTTTGTTGTCACACGGATTGGAAAATGCTACGCATTTTCTGGTGAGAAAGGGGTAGGTATTATGAAAGATGATGAAATAGATATTAACGCAAATGATAATGTAAAATGGATTCCTAATATTGAGGAATCTCAAGCTTTATATGAAGAATTTCAGACAAAGTTTCCTATTGAAAAATTAAAAACTTTGTCATTAGATGAGTATAATAATACAGATAAAGAATCTTCTTTTTGTTATTGGGTAGAAACAAGATTAGGAAAATTAGGATCAATAAAAGGTGCTACTTCATATAAATTTGGAATTTATGAATATATTCAAGATCCTAGAGATGATAGTGGCTATCTTTACGATGAAAAATATGCATGGCTTTCCAAATTTGGTAAGGATAGGACAGAAGTTTACAATAATGTTCTCTCCAATATAGTTAAAATTGCAGAATGTGCTAAAAATGGTGATTTTGATGGAATTGAAAAAATTGATATTAGTAATATGTTCAAGTGGAAAATTGCATTTTTATATTCTGAATATAAATTTTTAAATTTCTATGCAGAAGATGGATTAAGATATTTGGTAAAAAAATATGGAATGGAAAATTCTGAAAAAGTAACATTTGCAGATATGTACAAATTTCTTCTAAGTAAGAAACAAAATAATGAAAATATTTTTATTTATGCTTCAAATATTTGGAATGAGTGGCTAGTTTATAAGGATGAAGAAAGTAAAAAAAGAAAATATTGGTCTGGAGGAATTTATTGGGGTGAAGAAAAAAAATTAGAAGAATTTAGGCAAAAAAATTATTGGAAAATAGGTTGGAAAAAAGAAAGTGATAAAAAAGGTGCTAAACAGGCATGGAATAATATAAAAGAAATACAAAATGGCGATTTTCTTGCTTTCCATGGTTATGGTGGGCAAAATGATTTAACTATTTATCAAATATCTAAAGTGATTGATAAAGATATTGATAAAGGAATTTTATATATTGAAAAATTAAATACGGATGATGATATTTTATTTCATGGTAAAGCACCTAAGCTAAATAAAGGTAGATGGTTTGGAACTTTATTTCAAATAACTGGTGAAGAAGCAGTAGAAAAAATTTTTGGAAATTATATAGGAGAATCCCAAATGCAAAACGAACAAGAAAAACTAATCAACGAAACAAAAACTTTATTAGAAAATACAAAAAATCTTATTCTTACAGGTGCGCCGGGAACAGGAAAAACTTTTCTTGCAAAACAAATTGCAAAAGCTATGGGATGCGAAGATAACGAAATCGGTTTTGTGCAATTTCATCCATCTTACGATTATACCGACTTTGTAGAAGGTTTGCGTCCTGTTCAAAATGATGGAAGTAATCAAATCGTATTTGAAAGAAAAGACGGCGTGTTTAAAGAGTTTTGTGCGAAGGCGCTTAAGAATTATATGATTATAGATGAGGTTATTGAAGATTATTTTAAACAAAATAAGTTATTTGAAGTTGAGGGTGATAAAACAACCTTTAATGTTTCAATTGAAGATGATAATTTAACTATTCAATCTAATGAGTATCGTAACCATTTTGATGGAACTAAAGAAGAGTTAGTAGAATATAATAAATCATTAAAAGATGATAAAAATGCAAAATTAGGAGATAAAAAAAAGATTCAAGAACTAGTATATAAAAAAATTTTGACAGACATAAAACAAAAAAAATTCGTCTTCATTATCGATGAAATAAATCGTGGCGAAGTATCAAAAATTTTCGGTGAACTTTTTTATTGTATTGATCCAGGGTATCGCGGTGAAAAGGGGCGAATTAGCACTCAATATCAAAATCTAGTTACTTCAGGTGAATTTCAAAAAGGATTTTTCATACCAGAAAATGTTTACATCATCGGAACAATGAACGATATTGACCGAAGTGTTGAATCAATGGATTTTGCGTTCCGCCGTCGATTTGCTTGGAAAGAAATTACTGCAGATAACACACAATATATGCTTGATGAAGTTGAAAAAGATGGAGTGATTTATGGATTGCCAAGTGAAATTGTAGATGAAGCAAAAAAACGAATGAATCGCTTGAATAATGCAATTTCAGAACTTCCTGATTTTAATTCTGCTTATCACATAGGGGCAAGTTATTTCTTAAAATTGAAAAATTACGAAGGCGACACAGACAACGGTTTCCAAAGTCTTTGGAATTATCACCTTAAAGGTATTTTAGAAGAATATCTCCGCGGAAATCCAGAAAAGACGGATTTGATGAAAAAGTTAAAAGCAGCCTATGACGGAGCAGATGTGACCAACGAGTGATAATAGGTTTAGTGTTTGAAAAAGGAAATAAGTAATGACTGAAAATACACAAATTAAAATTTTTGAAGAAAAAAAAGTACGTACCCTCTGGGATAAAGAAAAAGAAGAATGGTATTTTTCTGTAGTTGATGTTGTGGCTGTTTTGACAGAAAGTAAAGATGCCACTGCCTATTGGCGAAAACTTAAGCAACGTCTAAAAGCAGAAGGAAATGAAACCGTGACAAATTGTCACGGTTTGAAAATGCTTGCCCCTGACGGTAAAATGCGTTTGACAGATTGTCTAAACACCGAGCAACTTTTTCGTTTGATTCAGTCTATACCTTCTCCTAAAGCAGAACCTTTTAAGTTGTGGATGGCACAAGTTGCAAAAGAACGACTTGACGAAATGCAAGATCCTGAACTTACAATCAATCGTGCAATGAAAGAATATAAGGCATTGGGATATTCTGATAATTGGATAAATCAGCGATTAAAAAGTATTGAAATTAGAAAAGAACTAACTGATGAATGGAAAAAGCACGGGCTTCAAGAAGGTGTGCAATTTGCAACTCTTACAGATATCATTTATAAAACTTGGGCAGGGAAAACTGCAAAAGAATATAAAGAGTTCAAAGGTCTAAAAAAAGAAAATTTGCGTGATAATATGACAAACAAAGAACTTGTTTTGAATATGCTTGCCGAACTTTCTACAAAAGAAATTTCAGAATCAAACAATCCACAAGACTTTTCTGACCACATTCAAAACGCAGTTGATGGAGCTACAATCGCAAAAAATGCACGAATTGAGCTTGAACAAAAAACTGGAAAAGCAATAGTTTCTCCTTTAAACGCAAGAGATGGAATTGGATTGGAAACAGATACAAAAGATTCAGTTTTATTGGACAATGAAGAAAAAAATAAGTAGGATAATTTTGATAAACATGACACCTCACATCATTCTAACCGACAATACAACAAAGTCTTTTTTGAATTGCGAATCTCACAACAAAATTCACGCATATCAAGATTTGCAATCTGTTGCTGGTAAAACACTTTCTGAATTATGTAAAGATTCAGAGAACTTACTTGTTTTTCCAAATTGTTTAAATGACCATAAAGACGATGTCGATGAACTTTCAATTTGTGAACTTTCTGGTTTGCCAAATTATGATTCTGAAAATAAAATAATAAATGTAGATGATGTAAAAATAAAAACATCAAATCTAATGGGCTTTATTGGTTTTTCTGGTAAAGGACATCACAACACAAAACTAAAAATTTGTTCCCGTTTTACAAGTGGTGATAAAAATAAAGATGACAAAGATTTTTTTCTTCATTATATGTTGGAAAAAGTTTTTAAAATAAATTTATTTGATTTAAATTATTCTTTTACAAAATCAGAAGTTTTTGATTTTCTTTATTTACTTTTTCCATATTTTTTGAAAAAGGCTCTTTCACAAGGTGTTTTTCGTTCTTATCGTGTTTATGAAAAAAATGATTCTGCTGTTCGAGGTACAATAAATGTTTCTCGACATATAAGACAAAATCCTATCTTTAATGGAAAAGTTGCATATCGTAGTCGAGAATATTCTTATGATAATCACATTACTCAACTTATTAGACATACAATTGAATTTATCCGTACAAAAGAAATTGGTCGAGCAATTTTAACTGGTGATGATGAAACACGACAAGGTATAAAACAAATTGAAATGGCAACTGCAAGTTCTTATTCACATCAAGGCTTGAGAAAAGTTTTACACCAAAATACTAAACTGATAAATCATCCATATTATACCCATTATAAAAATTTACAAAAACTTTGTTTGATGATTTTAAATCATTTGAATATTCAATATGCCGAATCTTCTGATTCTGTTTACGGAATTTTATTTGATGGAGCCTGGCTTTGGGAAGAATATCTTACAACGATTTTAGAAGATAATAAACTCGGGATAGATAAATTTGTACATCCAAATAATAAAACAGGAAAAGGTGGAATCCATTTGTATACATCGGGAACATGTATTCGTTATCCTGATTTTTATAGAGAAAATGATAAAATTGTATTGGATGCAAAATACAAAGCTCTTTCTTACGAAGTTAAAACAGATGATGAAACTTTCGAAGAAATAAAAATCGGTTTTAGACGAGATGATGTTCATCAACTTGTAACATATATGCACATTTTACAATATTCAAAAGGAGCTTTTATTTTCCCAGATAAATATAGTGATTCTCAAAGTGAAAGTAATATTCGTTCTTTATCTAAATGGAGAGAATTAAATGGTTTTGGTGGAAAATTAAATGCTTTCGGACTTAAAATTCCTTTCGCAACTGATTATCCATCCTTCAAATCTCAAATGAAACTTCTTGAATCCGACTTAATCTCCTCTTTTTCCGAGTAAATCTTTCCTCTCCCTACCAAATCTCCATCACTCTTTGTAAAACCAAACAAACTACTGTAATTCCAATCCAGCAAGAAGCGCCAAGCAAAAGTGGTTTTGCACCAGTTTTTACAAGTTTTACAAGATCTGTGTTTAGACCGATTGCAGACATTGCCATAATGATAAAGAATTTACTCAAATTTTTTAGTGGCAAAAAGATTGACGGATTTACGCCAAGATTTGTTGCAACAGTTGTGATTACAGAAGCAAGAATGAACCATAAAATGAAAAAAGGAAAAACTTTTTTTAGCGAAAATTTATTTTTTTCTGTAGGATTTTCAGAATTTTGGTTTGATTGTTTAGTTTGTAAAAGTGCTAAAACTAAAGTGATTGGGATGATTGCTAATGTTCGAGTTAGTTTTACTGTAACTGCTTTATCAAGTGTTTGTGAACCTAAATTCCACATGCTATCCCAAGTTGATGCGGCGGCGGTTACTGATGAAGTATCGTTTACTGCTGTTCCTGCAAAAATTCCGAAAGCTTCTCCAGATAAAGTGTCAAACCCAATTAGGTTCCCTAAAATTGGAAAAAGGATTGCTGCTATCACATTGTAAAAAAAGGTTACAGAAATACTTTGAGCAACTTGTTCATCATCAGCATCTATTACCGATGCACTAGCGGCGATTGCAGAACCTCCACAAATTGAAGAACCAACTCCAATTAAAATAGAAATCTTTTTGGGGATGTTAATAATTTTTTGTAAAATAAAAGCAATCAAAAGAGAAGTTGCAATTGTAGAAATAATTATTGGTAAAGATTGTTTTCCAGTTTGAAAAACAACATTCAAATTCATTCCGAATCCTAAAAGAATTACAGCCCATTGTAAAATTTTTTTAGATGTAAATTTTATTCCAGATGAAAATTGTTTTTTGTCTTTCCAAAATAAACTGATAATCATTCCAAATAAAATTGCAAAAACAGGTCCTCCAATAATAGAAAATATTTTTCCTAAAAACCATGCTGGAATTGCAATACAAAGACAAATTAAAATTCCCAAAAAATTTTTCATTATGAAACTCCTTATCCTACAAAAACCTTATCCACAAAAACTTCATTTGGCATTACGCGGCAACACAAAAACAAAACTTCCACTCCGGCATCTTTTGCTTTTTGGAGAGTTGTCGCAAATTCCGGATGTGTTGTTGCGTTCCCTCGAACTTCAGTAATTCCTTCCATCTGAATTACAAATGCGATTTTGCAATTATAACCTTGTTGACTTGCTAAAATTAATTCTTCAAGGTGTTTTACTCCTCGTTCTGTTGGTGCGTCTGGGAAGTATCCGATTCCGTCAATTTCTAGTGTACAGCCTTTTACTTCCATCAAAAATTTTTCTTCATCTTTTTTCATATAAAAATCGATTCTGGATTTTCCAAAAGTAAATTCAGGTTTGATAAAAGAATAATTTTGAGTTTTTAGCCATTCGTGAGCAACTTTATTTGGAAGTTGACTATCCATATTTACAAGTAATTTTTTTTCAGGATTTTCTGGATAGATTTTTTCAACTGCGATTAAATCGAATTTTGTTTTGCGATTGGGATTATTTGATTTTTCAAGATAGACTTTGCATCCTGGAATTAAAAGTTCTTTGCATCTGCCTGTATTTTTTACATGTACGATTTCAATTTTATCATTTTGATTTTCTTCAACTTGAACCTGAGCGATAAATCGATTTGGGCGAGAAATAAAAGTTGCAGGAACCACAGAATCATATTTCATATTTTGATTTTACAAATAATTTGATTTTTATGAAAGTATGATATTTTTTTGCATTGTTGATTTTTAAAAACTAAATTTAAATTATGAGTGATTTTTCTGAATTAAATTTTAAATCTGAAGTCGAAAAAAATAATTTTCAATTTATGAACGAAACGAAAATTTCAAAGCTGGTTACCAAAATGGCAGTTCCTTCAATTGTGAGTATGTTGGTTATTTCTGTTTACAGTTTGTCGGATATTTATTTTGTATCAAAATTAGGAATTAGTGCCAGCGCTGCTGTTGGAATTGTTTTTTCGGTTATGACTTTGATACAAGCTTTTTCTTTTATGTTGGGAACTGGTGCGGGAAGTTTGATTTCAAGAAATTTGGGTGCTGGAAAATTTAAAAATACTGATGAAATTGCTTCTGTAACATTTTATTCTTCCTTACTTGGAGGAATAATTGTGTTGATTTTAGGTCAATATTTTAAAACTGACTTAATGAAAATTCTGGGAGCAACTTCAACTATTCTTCCTTATGCTGAAGAATTTTCTCATTATATTTTGATTGCTTCTCCAGTTATGTGTTGTGATTTTGTTTTAAATATTTTATTGCGTTCACAAGGAAAGCCTATTCTTTCTATGATTGGACTTTCTGTTGGTGGAATTTTAAATATCATTCTTGCTCCGATATTAATTTTTTATTTTAAATTAGGAATTTCAGGTTCGGGACTTGCAACTTTGATAAGTCAATTTGTTAGTTTTATAGTTTTGTTGATTTTATATTTATCTCAAAAAAATTTTGCAAAAATAAAATTTTCTTTGTTTGTAAAAAATTTTACAACTTGGATAATTTCAATTGTTGTAACAGGAAGTGCAACTCTTTTGCGTCAGGGTTTAGTTATGGTTGCGAATGTTTTATTGAATAATCATGCAAGAATTTATGGTGATTCAGCTCTTGCTGGAATTACAATTTCTTCTAGGGTTTTTCTTTTTGTTGTTTCTGTGATGTTTGGTTTGGGACAAGGTTTTCAAACTGTTGCTGGTTTTTCTTTTGGTGCAAAAAATTTTGAGCGACTAAAATCATCATTTAAATTTACTATTGCTTTAAGTTTTATAATCGAACTTTGTTTGTCAGTTTTACTTTTCATCTTTTCATCTTCAATAATAAAGTTATTTCAATCAAATGAAGAAGTTGTAAAAATCGGTTCTGAAACCATAAGATATTTTGCTTTGTCTTTGCCGATTTTACCGATAGCAGTAATTACAAATATGCTTTTTCAAAGTACGGGGCAAAATAAACAGGGGATATTTTTAGCAAGTTGTAGACAAGGCATATTTTTTATTCCACTAATATTTATTCTCACAAAATTTTTTAAGTTACAAGGGATAGAAATTTGTCAGCCAATTTCAAATTTATTAACAGCGATTACTGCAATTCCTTTTTTGATGTGGTATTTTAGAAAATTGAAGATGTCAAATTCTGATTCACCTAAAAAATAAAATTTTTATCATTTCAAGAAGGATTTTCAAAAATTCTGTGCTATAATAACAAAAAGGTTTGCGTTGCAAACTTTCAAATAATTTATTGCAATCTAGTGATGAAGATTTATGCACTGTAAGGTAAAACAAAAAAGTGCGACATTTGAGCGTTAGCGAAACCGGAGTACTTTTCTTGTTTTGCCTGAGAAGTGTGTAAATCTTCATAAATAGGAGAATTTTTGAAAAGTTACGCACAAATAGTGCTTCACTTTTCAAATCAAGTTTGCGTTGCAAACTTGTAGATTTATTGCAATTTCTCACTTCGCTGCGAAATTGCGACTTGGAAGTTCGTTCAAAAACTGAAGTTTTATTCGCGAACTTCCAATAGGAGAATTTATGCCACATATTACAATTCAAATGTATCCTGGAAGAGATGATAAAATCAAACAGGAACTTGCAGACGCTGTAGCAAAAACAGCTAGTGAACAATTAAATAGAGGAATTGAATATTTTTCAGTTTCTATTGAAGATGTTCCACAAGAAGAATGGAATGAAAAAGTTTACAAATCTGCAATTGACCCAGAAAACAAAAATGTTTATGTTCGTCCAGGATATTAAAAAAAAAAGAGATAACATAATTTTTTTGTTGACAACTAAAAATAATGGATTTACAATATAATAAAATAAGTGTTACGGAGGAGTAACACTAAAAGGAGAAAAATTCTTATGAAAAGAGCTTTAAGCATTTTGGTTCTCTTGTTAGCAATGGGAGCCATGTTTGTTGGTTGTTCAAAAGACGACAGAACAGAAATTTACTACTTACAATTTAAACCTGAAGTAGAAGAAATTTATCAAAATGAAGTTATCCCTGCTTTCGAAGCAGAAAATCCTGGATACAAATTGAAGGTTGAAACAGCTGCTTCTGGAACTTATGAACAGACATTTAACAGTAAAGTTGCACTTTCAAACCCACCTGTTATTTTCCAAGTTAATGGACCTGTTGGTTTGAATAACCAAAAAGCTGTTGCTGCTGATTTGTCAAACACAGAATACTACAAAATCCTTGGTGATAAATCAATGGCATTAAAACTTGATGACAAAGTTGCTGCTATCCCTTACGCTGTAGAAGGATACGGAATTATTTACAACAACGCAATCATGAACAAATATTTTGGTCTTCCAGGAGCAAAAGTAAAATCAATGGATGAAATCAAAAACTTTGCAACATTGAAAGCTGTTGTAGAAGATATGCAAGCTAAAAAAGATGCTCTTGGAATCAAAGGTGTATTTGCTTCAACATCTATGTCAGCAGGTAACCAATGGAGATGGCAAACACATACAGTTAACGTTCCATTATTCAAAGAATTCGTAGATGCAGATCCAAATGCAAACCCACTTGCAACAGGTCTTGCAAAAGATACACTTGCATTTAAATACAGCAAAAACATGAAAAACATCATGGATTTGTACACAAACAACTCTTTAACAGCAAAAACATTGTTAGGAGCTAAAACAGTTGACGAATCAATGGCAGAATTTGCTCTTGGTCAATGTGCAATGGTACAAAACGGAAACTGGGCAGCAGGACAAATTTTAGGTGTTGCAGGAAACAAAGTTGCAGCTGAAGATATCAAATTCCTTCCAATTTACACAGGAATTGATGGAGAAGAAGGAATGGGTCTTTGTGTAGGAACAGAAGCATATCTTTGTATCAACAAAAATGCTTCAGAAGAAGCTCAAAAAGGTGCTGATGTATTCTTAACATGGTTGTTCTCTTCAGAAACAGGTAAAAAATTAGTTTCAACAAAATTGAACTTCATTACACCATTCAATACATTCAGCGATGCTGAACTTCCAGCTGATCCACTTTCAAAAGAAGTTTCAAAATGGATGAACAAAGATGGTGTTTCATCTGTAATTTGGGTATTCAATGCAATCCCATCAGAAGAATGGAAAAACCAATTTGGTGATGCAATGCTCCAATATTTCGAAGGAAAGAAAGATTGGTCAGCAGTTGAAAAAATTGCTGTAGATGCTTGGGCTTCAGAAAAAGCATTAGCAAAATAATACAAATAAGAAGTTATTTGTAAGATAAAAAAACCCGTCTTTCTAGACGGGTTTTTTTGAACAAAATTTTATTACTAAAATTAAAATATTATTCTTCAAAGTTTATTGTATGTTATTTAAATAGAGAACAAAGATTTTTTTTAGAAAGTTTTTTCTAAAAATAGTGTTTGTTTTTGAACTTTTTTATAAAAGTTTAATAGAACTTTAGACTTGTAAACTTTTGTTTATTAATTCTAGAGGTTAAAAATAGAATCAGGTAGATTTACTAGTTGATTTTATTAAGTTGAGATAGTCTAAGTATTACAAAAATGTAGATTTCAAAATATCAATTTTGTAGGATTGATTGAAATCTATTATACTTTTTATGGTATTTATTCAGAGTTTTTTCTGAATAAAATTTTTGTATATTAGTTATTTTCAACAAAAAAATCTAATACCGTTTTTGTCTAAAATGGTTGTAAGTACTTTGAGGAGTTTATGGAAAAGACATTAAAAAAATATTTTGCCTTATTCGCATTGCCCGGTGTAATTTGCTTTTTAATAGCATTTGTTGTACCAATGTTTATGGGTGTTTTCCTTTCATTTTGTGATTTTAGAAACCTTGTTGATGTAAAATGGGTTGGACTTGACAATTATATTGCTGCATTTACAAGCCATATTGCAAAAGGTGTTGGAGATGCTAAAACTTTAGTTCCTTTTGATAATAATTTTGTTCCAGCTTTTTGGTTTACTGTTATGTTTACAATTGTAACTGTTATTTCTGTTAACGTTTTTGCTTTTGCTTTAGCATTATTGTTAACTAAAGGTCTAAAAGGAACAAATGTTTTTAGAACAATATTCTTTATGCCAAACTTGATTGGTGGTATCGTTCTTGGTTGGATTTGGAATGTTATTATTAACGGTATTTTGTTAGATTACGGGCAATCAATTGTTTCTGATCCTAAATACGGTTTCTGGGGTTTGGTAGTTTTGATGAACTGGCAGAATGTTGGTTATATGATGGTAATTTATATTGCCGCAATTCAAAATATCCCAACAGATACTCTCGAAGCTGCAGAAATTGACGGCGCTGGTTACTGGAGAACTTTATTTCAAGTAAAAATTCCTGCAGTTATGCCATCAATTACAATTTGTTTATTCATGACTTTAACTAACGGATTTAAACTATTCGATCAAAACTTAGCTTTAACAGCAGGTGCTCCAGGAAAGCAAACAGAAATGTTAGCTCTAAATATCTATAACACCTTCTATGCTCGTCCTGGTTTCGAAGGTATTGGTCAAGCTAAAGCTGTTATGTTTACAATTTTGGTAGCCGTAATTGCTCTTGTTCAATTAAAACTTACAAGAAGTAAGGAGATTGAAAACTAATGAAAACAACACCTAAAGTATTTATCACAGTTTTTTTGTGTCTTGTTTCAGCATTTATTCTTTTTCCCATTATAATGGTATTCTTTAATTCATTTAAGGGAAGTTTGTTTATTTCAAATGCTCCATTCACATTGCCAGTATTTGAAGGGGAAAATGCTACTTATGTTGGATTAGCAAACTATCTAACAGGTGCTAAGAAAATCGATTTTTTTAGAGCTTTTGGATATTCATTGTGGATTACAGTAATGTCAGTTGCAGGTATTTTGCTCGCTTCTAGTATGCTTGCTTGGTTTATTACTCGTGTTAAGAATAAATTAACTAGTATTATTTATTATAGTTTAGTTTTTTCAATGATTGTTCCTTTTCAGATGGTTATGTTTACAGTAACTAAGATGGCAAACATTATGCATTTGGATAATCCAATTGGTATCATTGTAATTTATATTGGATTTGGTTGTGGACTTTCAACTTTTATGTTTTCAGGATTTATTAAATCAATTCCTTTGGCAATGGAAGAAGCTGCTATGATTGATGGTGCAACTCCTCCTCAAATTTTCTGGCATGTTATTCTTCCGATGTTGAAAAGCCAAGCAATCACAATCGGAATTCTTCAAATTATGTGGATTTGGAACGACTATTTGCTTCCTTATCTTACACTTGGTTCAGAATACAGAACAATTCCAATTGCAATTCAATATTTGCGTGGTGGATATGGAGCTGTTGACTGGGGTTCAATGATGGCTATGCTTGTTTTGGCAATGCTTCCTGTTATTGTATTCTATGCAATTTGTCAAAAACATATTATCAAAGGTGTATTGGCTGGTGCTGTTAAAGGTTAATTTTCTAGCTTAAATACTTAATTTTCATAGAATTAACTAAAGACTGATTTTCAAAATGAGAATCAGTCTTTTTTTTCATTTATTAAATGAGGTTGAATTATAAATCAATTTTTTTTATATTATAAATATGAAAACTGAAGAAACAAAACAAATTAAAGCTGTAATTTTTGACATGGACGGCGTTCTTTTAGATAGTGAAAGTGTTTGTGATAGATGTTTTGACCAAGCAGCGATTGAACAAAATATTGAAGATCGAAAACCTATTATCGAAGATGCTCGTGGAATGGGAAAATCCAGTTTTATAGAATTTATTTCAAAAACTTATGGTGATAAAATTGATACAGATCTACTTTGGAATAGAGCAAGTGAATTGTTTCATATTGTTGAAGAAACTGAAGGATTAAAACTTCTACCTTTTGTAAAAGAAATTTTAGAATACCTAAAGCCAAATTACAAAATCGCTTTAGCTTCTAGTACAAGACGCTCTTCTGTTGAACGACAAATGAAGGCAACTGGTATCTGGGATTATTTTGATGTTACAGTTTGTGGGGATGATGTTGAAAACACAAAACCTTCTCCTGATATTTATCTTAGAGCTATCGAAAAATTGAATTTATTACCAGAAAATTGTCTAGCTGTTGAAGATAGTCTTAACGGAATAAAAAGTGCTACTTGTGCAGGATTAAAAGTTATAATGGTTCCTGACCAAGTAAAACCAGATGAAAATATGAAAAATTTGTGTTGGAAGATTTTTGATACTCTTAATGATTTTAAATCAATACTTTAATCTATAAACTAGAAAAAATATATCCCTTGACTTTCAAGTGGTTTTTATGTTATCTTGTTTATAAATAAGGGCCTATAGCTC
This sequence comes from Treponemataceae bacterium, assembly GCA_036307825.1. Classification (GTDB taxonomy): domain Bacteria; phylum Spirochaetota; class Spirochaetia; order Treponematales; family Treponemataceae; genus RGIG9060. The sequence goes on from JAXJWW010000091.1 coordinate 29,368, forward strand.
AGTCGGTTAGAGCTGCGGACTCATAACCCGTAGGTCCCTGGTTCAAGTCCAGGTGGGCCCATAAAAAAAGCACTTCTTATGAAGTGCTTTTTTTTTACCCAAGAAAATCTTACCTAAAAAAATCTAGCATTTATAAAATCTGTATGTTATAATTATCTTATTGATATATTTACAAAAAAATCATTGTATTTATATTTTTTTTGATTTTTACAAAGTAATAAGAGGTATTTATATGAAAATGTCCCGTTCTAGTGGAATTTTATTACATCCATCTTCTCTTCCTGAAACTTCTGGAATTGGGACGATTGGAGCACAAGCATATAGGTTTGTAGATTGGTTAAAAAGTGCAAAGCAGTCAATCTGGCAAATTCTTCCTCTTGGACCAACAGGATATGGAGATTCACCTTACGCTTCTTTTTCAACCTATGCAGGAAATCCTTTGCTTATTGATTTGGATATGCTTGTAAAAAAAGGTTATATGATGAAGTCTGTGGCAACACCACCATCTTATATAACTTCTACAGGAAAAATAGATTATGGTTCAGTTGTGTGGTGGAAACTTCCAGTTTTGAAAAAAGCTGCCGAAGGATTTTTGTCTCGATGTAATTCAATTGACAGAAATGATTATGTTTCTTTCAAAAAACAAAATGCTTGGTGGCTTGATAATTATGCAATTTTTATGAGCATAAAAGAAGTTTACGATTTGAAAGCCAACGAAGAACATCTTTTTGGTGCTATGTGGAGTAATTATTGGCCAAAAGAATTAGCTTCTCATAATGAAGATGCAGTAAGACAATGGGAACTTTCTCATAAGGATGAATGTGAAATTTTCAAAGTAATTCAGTTCTTTTTCTTTTCTCAATGGAATGAATTAAAAAAATATGCAAATGACAATGGAATTTCAATTATTGGTGATATTCCTATCTTTGTAGCTCCGGATTCTGCTGATGTTTGGTCAAATCAAAAATCATTTTTATTAGATGAAAATGGTGTTCAAACTGCTTGTGCTGGAGTTCCGCCAGATTATTTTAGTGCAACTGGACAACTTTGGGGGAATCCTCTTTATAACTGGGAAGAAATGGAAAAAGATGGATTTTCTTGGTGGATTCAACGCATAAAATACATGACATCCTTAGTTGACTTTGTTAGAATTGACCACTTTAGAGGTTTTGAAGCATATTGGAAAGTTCCAGCGGGTGAAAAAACTGCTCAAAATGGAGAATGGGTAAAAGCTCCGGGACAAAAATTATTCAAAGCAATTCAAAAGGAACTTGGAGATATTCCTTTGATTGCAGAAGATTTAGGTTTGATAACTCCAGAAGTTCTTGCTTTGCGAGATGATTTTGATTTACCTGGAATGAAAATTCTTCAATGTGCCTTTGATAAAAAAGAAGCAGGTGCTTTGGGAAATTCTAATCCTTTTATGCCTCATATGTATCCTAAAAATTGTGTAGTTTATACAGGAACTCATGATAATGCAACTTTGCAAGGTTGGCTTTTGCATGCTTCAGAAGAAGAACGAAAAAATATTGCAAATTATCTAGGACTAAAAGATGTAGATGTAGATAAACTTACTCGGGATAGAACTCTTTGTAAAGGACTTGTGCGACTTGCAATGTCTTCTGTGGCAGATTTTGCAATTTTCCCACTACAAGATATTTTTTCAATTGGAGATGAAGCTCGTATGAATATTCCTTCTACTACAGGAGGAAGTAACTGGCAATGGCGTATGGATTCAGAAATGATTTCTAGCGAAACAGCTGAATGGCTAAAAACAATGTCAGTTTTATACGATAGAAATAATTTCTAAAAAATTAGCATTTTATGTTAGAAAGAACTTCACCTATCTTTCCTTGAATTAAGAGGGTGGAGTTCTTATCATAATCTGTTGGGCTCATATTGATAATTACTAAATTTTTTCCCTTAAAATATCTTACAAGTCCAGAAGCTGGATAAACAACGAGGGATGTTCCGCCAATTATCAAAGTATCTGCTTGAGAGATTGCATTTATTGCCCCATCAATAGTTTCGTTGTCTAAAGGTTCTTCGTACAAAACAACATCAGGTTTTACAATTTTGTTGCATTTTGAACATCGGGGAATACCATCTGAATTTTTTGCATTTTCTTCAAGAATGAAATTTGCATCGTAAAAAGTTTTACAATGTGTACAATAATTTCTGTGAACACTTCCATGTAATTCAAAAACTTTTTTACTTCCAGCAATTTGATGAAGTCCGTCAATGTTTTGTGTAATTACAGCAGAAAGTTTGCCTTTTTCTTCAAGTTCGGCAAGTTTAAAATGAGCAGGATTTGGTTTTGCGTCTAGCGCAATCATTTTTTTACAATAAAATCTATAAAATTCGCTACAGTTGTAATCAAAAAAAGTTCTACTTACGATTTTTTCAGGTGGATATTTCCATTCTTGGTTATAAAGACCTGATGTACTTCTAAAATCTGGGATTCCACTTTCTGTTGAAACTCCAGCTCCTCCAAAAAACACAATGGAAGAACTTTCATCTATAATCTTTTGTAAATCTTTAATTTTATCATCTAATGTATTCATTCTATTTATTTTATCCCCTTGAGTAACTAAAGTCAATTTAGTATAATCAAAAACACTACAGTTTTTTAGAATTTGTCAGTTCAACTTATTCTAAAAAGGATTTTGTCTAAAGGACGGAAAAGAAATGTTTAAAATTATCGAAAAAAAACAGTTATCAGCAGACGTTTTTTATTTCAAAGTGAACGCCCCTGAAATTGCACGAAACCGTAAAGCTGGACAATTTGTTCTTGTTCAGATTGATGTAGATTACGGCGAAAGAGTTCCTCTTACAATCGCAGATGCCAATGCTGAAGAAGGTTGGCTTGTTTTAGTTTTTCAAGCAGTAGGTGCTACAACACTTAAATTATCTCGTAAAAATGAAGGCGATGAAATTGCTGCTATTCTTGGACCTCTTGGAAATCCAACTCATATAGAAAAAAAAGGAACAGTAGTTTGTGTTGGTGGTGGTATTGGTGTTGCCCCTCTTCATCCTATTGTACAAGCTCATAAAGCAGCTGGAAACAAAGTTATCGTAATTATGGGTGCAAGAAATAAAGACTTAATCATTTTTGAAGATGAAATGAGAACTTTAGCAGATGAACTTTATCTTATGACAGATGATGGTTCTGCTGGTGAAAAAGGTCTTGTTACAGAACCTCTAAAAAAACTTTGCGAAAGCCAAAAAATCGACGAAGTTGTAGCTATCGGACCTCCAATTATGATGAAATTCTGTGCTGCAACTACAGAACCTTTCAAAGTTCCAACAACAGTTTCATTAAATACAATTATGATTGATGGAACAGGTATGTGTGGTGGTTGTCGTGTAACAATCGGTGGAAAAACAAAATTTGTTTGTGTTGATGGTCCTGAATTTGACGGACATCAAGTTGACTGGGCAAATATGATGATGAGAATGAAAGCTTTTAAAGAAAGAGAAGCTGAAGATTTGCATAAATGCCGAATGGAAGCACAAGCAGATGCTCTTGCAAATGGAGGAAACAAATAATGAGCGAATATATTAGTTCAGATGTTTTAGCTGAAGAAGCAAAAAAATTATATAGTGAATTAAAAGAAAAAATCGAAAACAATTCACTTACTCCAAAAGATAGAATGGCAATTCCTCAACAAGAAATGCCTACAGGAGAACCTTTAGCAAGAGCTCGTTCTATGGGTGAAGTTGCAACTGGTTATACAGTTGAACAAGCAATCGTAGAAGCAAACAGATGTTTACAATGTAAAAATGCTCCTTGTGTAAATGGATGTCCAGTAAGTGTTCCAATTCCTTCATTCTTGGCTGAAGTTGCAAAAGGTGAATTCAAAAAAGCCGTTGATATTATCAAATCAACAAACCTTTTACCAGCAATTTGTGGTCGTGTTTGTCCACAAGAAAAACAATGCCAAGGTCAATGTACAGTTGGAAAAACATATAAAAACGCAGAAAAAGCTGTTTCTATCGGTCGTCTTGAAAGATTTGTTGCCGATTACGAAAGAGAAAATAAATTAGGAACTCTACCAGAAGTTGCATCAAGCACAGGCAAAAAAGTTGCAGTAATCGGTTCTGGACCTGCTGGTCTTACAGTTGCTGCTGATGTTCGTCGTGCTGGTCATGATGTCACAGTTTTTGAAGCATTCCACAAAGAAGGTGGTGTTATGGTTTACGGTATTCCTGAATTCCGTTTGCCAAAATCAATCGTTGCCAACGAAGTTGAAAACCTCAAAAAAATGGGTGTTAATTTTAGAACAAACTTCTTAGTTGGACGCACAGGAACTTTACCTCAACTTTTACAAGAACAAGGTTTTGATGCTGCATTTATTGGAACAGGTGCTGGATTACCTAAATTTATGAACATCGAAGGTGAAAACTTAATCGGTGTTTTCAGTGCAAACGAATATTCAACTCGTGCAAACCTTATGAAAGCTTACGATAGAGAAAAAGCTGATACTCCACTTTATGAAGCAAAAAAAGTTGTTGTAGTTGGTGGTGGAAATGTTGCTATGGACGCTGCTCGTATGGCTTATCGCTTAGGCGCAGAAAAATCATCAGTTATTTACCGAAGAACTCAAGCTGAAATGCCAGCTCGTCGTGAAGAAGTTGCTCACGCAATGGAAGAAGGCGTAGAATTTAGATTCCTTGAAAATCCTGTAAAAATCATCGGGGATGAAAACGGAAAAGTAATCGGAGTTGAAGTTTTAAGCTACGAACTTGGTGAACCAGATGCTTCAGGAAGAAGAAGTCCAGTTGCAATTAAGGGAAGTGAACATATTGTAGATTGTGATGCTGTTATCGTTGCTTTAGGAAACGGTTCAAATCCATTGATGGAAAGAACAACTCCAGGTTTGGAAGCAGACGAAAAAGGTCACATCAAAGTTGACGAAAGAGCAGAAACTTCTTTACCACATGTTTTTGCTGGTGGAGATATTGTTCTTGGTGCTGCAACAGTTATTCTTGCAATGGGTGAAGGAAGAAAAGCCGCTGCAAGTATCAATGAATATTTAGCAAAATAATTTTGGTTAAATAAAATTAAAGCCTAGTTTGAGAAGTTCTTTTATAGTTCTTCTTAAAAACTAGGCTTTTTTTATTTAGATATTTTAATGAAAAATTTATCTATTCATTAAATCTAAAACAATTAACTGAGAATTGATTATTGAAAAAACAATTCTAATTCCATCAATCATTTCTTGTGAAACAGTTTGTTTTTTAGGCAAGTAAATTAAAATTGAATTTAAAAATCCACAATTTTCATTAGCAATATACAAGATATTTGTTTCTTCTTCGTAAACGTAAGATTTATCACTTTGTGAATAAAGAGAATACAATCTCTCCATTTCTTTAGAATCAAAAAATTCAATACCTTCTTTCAAATCATAAGTGATATTCTCCCAAACGTTATTTATTTTTTGTGAAAAAATAACACCATCAGCATTAGTAAATTTACTTAATTCAGAAGAAACTTCCATTGCATAAAGTTCTTTTTTAGTATGTTTCTTTGATAAATCTGTTAAAAGTGATATAAAATTAAATTCTTCTTTTTGCTTTGCAATTTGATTTTTAAGTTGAATTTTTATAGCAAGTTCTTCAAGGTATTCTATGCTTACAGTTAGTGGGGCAAAAGGTGCAGAATATTGTGCAAATTCATCAATATCAGATGATAAAGCGTTATTAATATAATAAACAAGATGATTTGCTTCAATAAAAGCTATTCCTTTATTCCAATATTTTCTAGCTTCTTGCTCATGTTTAAATTTTTGTAAAAAGATTGCAAATTCCAAATTAATGAAGGTAATTAAATGATTTTGTTCTGGACAATATGTATTTATGTATGTAATTGCTTGATTAAAGAAATCCATCCCATTTTCCATATTATCTTCTGTTATTGCCAACATTGCTTGTAAAAGGTATTGCAAAGATTTTGTATTATAAGAAATAAAATCTTCTGTGTTGTTATTAATTGCATATAAACCAAGTTTTGCCTGTGTATATAATCCATTTATGCAATCAATTACTGACTTAAAGATAATAATATCATTCTTGGAAACGAAAACAAATTCATCAACGCCGTAAATATCCATGAGTTTTAATGTTTTGTTAAAAAGAGAACTTGCATCATCAAATTTTCTTACATAAAAAAGTATTTTTGCTAAATTTGCTAAAGTTACTACGATTTCTGAGTAACTACGGATTTCATGTATACGGGTAAGAAAACTATTAATAATATCATATGAATTTAAATAATCTGCATCTAACAAATATTCGTAAGAAATTCCGTTTCTGATTTTAATCATTGCAACAGGATTTCCTATTTTATTTCTTATAGCATTACATCTTCTATACCAGTTAAAAGCTTCTTTTTTATGTCCTAGTTTTGAAAGAATAATTCCTTTCCATTGGCAAGCTGTAGAAAGTCCAAATTGATTTCCAAGTTTTTCTGCAATTTGTTTTGCTTCTTCGATATTATCTAATTGTTTATATAAAAATTCATTTGATTGAAGATAAAACCAAGGTGTGCATAAAATAGCACAGATTGCATTATTGTAAAAATTATTTCGCTTTAATAAATCAATAACAGCAAAATATTTACCAATTTGCATTCCGTTAGTAAGTTTTTCAGAATTCATATATTCTAGCATATATGCTAAAGCAAAAAATTTAGAATCTGTATTGTCGGATATCATTTGTAATAATTTATTTGCATATTTTAATGCACTTGTAAACTTACTTTGTTGGCATAATGTTAAAGATAAGAAAATCAACGCAAATTTATATGTATCATCTAAATTTTGTTGATTGATTACTATATACAAATTTTTTATTGCTTCATCATAATTTCTTTTTAGTATACAGATTAAAGCAATTTCAAAATGAATATTTGCTAATTGTTGTTTTGTAAAATTTGCTTCGTATATATGTGTTTGTAAAAAAGAAAGCAAACTTTTTGATTGATCTATTGAAAAAAAACATCTCATATTATGAAGTGTTTTGTAAATTTCGTCGTAATTTTCTAAATCAAATGCTTTTGAAGAAGGTAGTGTAATTGAACTTTCTGATTCAGAATCGATAATTTCATAAAAATTGTGTGAATTAGAAATAGAAGAAAAGAAAGACCCTTCAATTTCTTTATCTTGTACTTGAGATACATTATAACAAAGAACTATCTTTTGGTTAAATTTTTCTGTATCAATCTTTTTTAAAATTTGAGTTGCTTCTTCTGAAAGATGTTGTGCATTTAGAATTACAATATCTTTATCAAAATTATGAGTTAAGGCACAAAAGGTTTCAATGATTTTTTGTTTTTCGTATTCAATTTCTTCTGGAACAATAATATCATCTCGTTCGACACAAAATCCGTCATTAAAATATGAAAGTATTGCATCTTTATGTAAAGAATAAGAATATTTCTCAATTAATTCAGTTGAAATATTTAATTTTTTTACTAAATATGGAAATGGAGATAAAGGGATTTTTTGCATTTCAAAATCGTCTAAATCAACAACAACTGTATCTTTGGGGATTATAGAGGTAATATGAGTAACTAGTGTTTGGTTTAGTGATAAAAAGAGAAAATGTTCAACATTTGAAAAAAAATCGGATAAAATTGCAGATAAAAGATTCTTACTTTCCATGACTTCTATTTTATAGTAAAAATCACGAATTCGCAAGAAATAATTATCAATTTACGACATTTTATCCGATTTATATTTTGGTTATTTAAGCATCTTTCCTTTAAATTCGCTAATTGAAGAATATCCTTTTCGTTCCATCCAGTTGTAAAGACCTTGGATAATTTCTTTTAAGCAATTTGGATTTGCAAAAATTGAAGTTCCTACCTGAATTGCGTCTGCTCCCGCAAGGATAAATTCAACAGCATCTTGCCAAGTTGAAATTCCTCCAAGTCCGATAACTGGAACTTGTTCTTCTTGTGGTAGTGTTTTTATTGCTGAACAAATATCGTAAACCATTCTTAAAGCGATTGGTTTTATTGCAGGTCCAGCTAGTCCTGCTTTTATGTTGTCAAAAATGAATTGTTCTTTTTCAACATCAATAGCTATTGCTTGAAATGTATTTACCAAACTGATAGCATCTGCTCCAGCTTTTATTACTGCAAAGGCGATAGATTTTAAATCTGGCGCATTAGGAGAAAGTTTTACGATAAGTGGTTTTGATGTTGCTTTTCTAACAGCACTTGTAACTTCAAAAGCAGCTTCTGGGTCTAAACCAAAAGCCATTCCTCCTGCTTTCACATTTGGACATGAAATATTCAATTCAATCATTGGAATTTCAGTTTTATCCAAAAGTTTTGCGCCTTCCACATAAGTTTCTATTGAAGAACCAGAAAGATTTGCAATGGCAACTGGTTTTAAGTTCATCATTACAGGAAGTTTCTTTTCGATAAAAGTTTTTATTCCCGGATTTTCAAGTCCGATAGAATTTATCAAACCTGAAGGAGTTTCTTGTAAACGAATTCCTGTGTTTCCAGGTTTTGCTTCTAAAGTTAATCCTTTTGATGAAATTCCTCCAAGAAGATTTACATCAATTACTTCGTTAAATTCTGTTCCAAAACCAAAAGTTCCAGAGGCAGCAATAAC
>JAXJWW010000092.1:0-4542 GCA_036307825.1 Treponemataceae bacterium
AGAAATGTCGTTAGACATTTCCAATCTGCGTGTTATTTTTTTTATTTTCCTAAAATATTTTATATTCGCCTAGTTGACGGGGGGGGTAATTGTGATAAAGTAAATTTATCAAATTATTTTTTTAGGAGATGTATCTATGAAAAATAAACTTCACAACAAAAATGCTGGGATTTTAATTCTTATTTCACTAATTGTTCTTTCTTTGGCAGAAATTGTTTTTAGACATATTTTTCTTCGTGGAAAGGTTAGTTTTACAGCTAATTACGCTGAAACTCTTGTAGTACTTATTTTAGCATTAACAATTTTAATCTTTACACTAAAAGGAAAAGAGCGTCTTTGCTACATTCTTTACGGTGCATGGATTGCATTTTTTGTACTCAACCAAGTTTTTGAACTTTCTGGTCACTTTATATATATTGTTACAACAGATGTATGGAGTAATGCTAATAGCATTATTAATATCGGATTGATTGTACATGTTCTCAGTTATGTTGGTATTATAGTAATGGGAATTTTATTGGTAGAATACATGAATGACGGATCTATTTACAATCGTGCTTTTAATATAACTTTTGTTTTAACATTAGTGTTGCTTCTTATTTCTGTTTGTATTAGTGTTTTCAACTTTGTTGCGGGGTCTCCTAACGATTTGATGCTTCTTGTTTTTAACAACATCTATCGTATTATTATGACAATTCTCTTCGTTTTCTTTGCTTACGATAGCGCAAAAAAACAATTGAGCAAAGTAAATTTTTCATAAAACACCTGGTTAAGGGCATTTTACTTAAACTCTTGACTCAACTTTATTTTGGGTCTTCATATATTGTAGACCCAAAATGATAAGATGTTAAATCAAGTTTAGTATGACAGTTTTAAGTTCAGAATGACAAACTTGTTAGATATCTTCATCTTTATTGTTGAGAAAAAATTTAAAAACGAATAAATTTCCAAGAAAATTTTTGAAAAAAATATAATTCTCTCAATTATTTCGCCAGTCCAATTACATCTTTGAATCATCCCACAGAAAAGTCATTTTGATTGTAAACAGTTAAGAGCTTTCCTAAGTCATAGAATAATTTTGTTAACAGATGCTGAATCAAGTTCAGCATGACAGTTTTAGTATTACAAAGTTTTGGAATTTCAATGTTCAAATAGATATCTTGAAAACTTTCACTAAAAAGAGTAAAATGAAAGAAATATCTATACACTTCTTTCTAATTAAGGGGAAAAAAATGGAAGTTAGAGTTCGTTATGCTCCATCACCAACAGGAATGCAACACATTGGTGGAGTTCGTACTGCTTTATTTAATTATCTTTTTGCCAGAGCAAATGGTGGAAAATTTATTTTAAGACTTGAAGATACTGACCGTACTCGTTACGGTGAAGAATATGTCCAAAACCTTTATGACACAATGGCTTGGTTGAATATCAACTGGGACGAAGGTGGACCAAAAGGTGGAGAATACGGACCTTATGTTCAATCAGAACGATTTGAACTTTACAAAGAATACGCAATGAAACTTGTGGAAAAAGGTGAGGCTTACTACTGTTTCTGTGATGCAGAGCGCTTAGACAGAATCAGACTTTTGCAAACAAAAAACAAAATGCCTCCTGGATACGATAGAAACTGTCGTCACCTTACTCCAGAAGAAATTCAAGCAAATCTAGCGGCAGGAAAACCTTATGTTATTCGTCTAAAAGTTCCGCTAGAAGGTGTTACAAAATTCAATGACGCACTTTTAGGTGATATCGAATGGAAAAATGAAGATATCAGTCCAGACCCTGTTTTGTTAAAAAGCGATGGCTTTCCAACTTATCACCTTGCAAACATCATTGATGACCACTTTATGAAAATCACTCATGTTATGCGTGCTCAAGAATGGATTCCTTCAACTCCTTTGCATGTGCAAATGTATCGTGCTTTTGGTTGGGAACCACCTCAGTTCTGCCATCTTCCTATGGTAAACGGTTCTGACGGACAAAAACTTTCAAAGCGACATGGTGCTACAAGTGTAAACGAATTCCGCGCAAGAGGATATTTGCCAGAAGCTATCGTAAACTATGTTGCAATGCTCGGTTGTTCTTACGAAGAAGGTCGCGATATGTTCCCAATGGAAGATTTAGAGCGCCTTTTCAAAATGGAACACTTAAACAAAGCAGGGGCAGTTTTTGACTACAAAAAACTTGAATGGTTTAACGGTCAATATATGCGCCTTAAAACAGATGAAGAATTATATAATGCTGTTCTTCCTTTTATCACAGGAACAGGGGACGCTGCGTTACCAGTAAATGTATCTGAACAATTCCCCGCACCTAAAGTAGGACCAGCGGTTTCTGGTGTTGCTCTCGGTGAAGACGGAGAGCCAGTTCTTGCAAGTGATGAAGTTTTAGCTTCCGGGGCTTTCGGATTTGCTCCTGTAAAATCAGTTGGTGGATTAACTTCTGCTGAAGTTAAAGCAAAATTGATGGAAGTTATGCCTTTAATTAAAGAACGAGTTCATTATTTAACAGATGCTGCTGAAATGGTACGATTCTTATTTACAGAACCAGTTGTTCCTCCTGTTGAACAAATTGTTCCTAAAAAATTAGATGCAGCAAAAACAAAAGAAGTTCTTGAAAAAGCAATTGATTTTATCAAAGCACTTCCTTCACTTTCTCACGAAGAACAAGAAGCTCTTGCAAAATCTTGTGCAGAAGAATTGGGAATCAAAATGGGGGACTTTATGATGCCTGTTCGAATGGCTGTTACAGGAAGTAGAGTTTCTCCTCCTTTGATGGGTTCAATTTTGATTTTAGGTGTAGAAAAATCAATCGAAAGAGTAAAAAGAACTCTCGAAAAATTTTAATACTAACAGACCCTGAAATAAATTCAGGGTGACATTTATTTTGTCATGCTGAACTTGTTTAGACTTGGCATTAGGTCATGCTGAACTTGATTCAGCATCTTGTAAGAAATTTTTATTTAGCATAAAAGTCAGTTTCAAAAATGAAATTGATAAAAATTATAGTGCCTTTCATCCAGAAAGGCCAAAGAAGGTTTTATTATGGATAAACATGAAGCAACAATGGAAAAAATCGTAAGTCTTTGTAAAAGACGCGGTTTTGTATTTCAATCATCAGAAATCTATGGTGGACAATCTGGTGCTTGGGATTACGGTCCTCTCGGAATCGAATTAAAAAAGAACATTCAAAATGCTTGGTGGAAAGAAATGACTCAGCTCCACGATAATATCGTTGGTTTGGATGCTGCAATCCTTATGCATCCTCGTGTTTGGGAAGCTTCTGGACACGTTGCAAACTTTTCAGACCCACTTGTAGACTGTAAACAATGTAAAATGCGCTATCGTGCAGACAACATGGATCAAGATGCTTTGGCAGCAAAAAAATGTCCTGCTTGTGGTGGTGAATTAACAGAACCAAGAGCATTTAACTTGATGTTCAAAACAAATATTGGACCTGCAGAAGATACAGCAAGTGTAATTTATCTTCGTCCAGAAACTGCTCAAGGTATTTATGTAAACTACAAAAATATTATTCAATCAAACCGCATGAAAGTTCCTTTTGGAATTGCACAAGTTGGAAAAGCTTTTAGAAACGAAATTGTAACTAAAAACTTTATCTTTAGAACTTGTGAATTTGAACAAATGGAAATGCAATTTTTTGTAAAACCAGGTGATGACGACAAATTCTTTGAATATTGGCGTGAACAACGCTGGAATTTCTACAAAAAATACGGCGTAAATATGGACAAAATGCGTTGGTATCACCATGAAAAATTGGCTCACTACGCAAAAGACGCATACGATATTGAATACGAATTTCCAATGGGATTCAGCGAACTTGAAGGTATCCACAATCGTACAGATTTTGACCTTTCTCGTCATACTGAATATTCTGGAAAAGATATGCAATATATCGACCAAGATAACGGAAACGAAAAATATATTCCTTACATCATCGAAACATCAGCTGGACTTACAAGAAATCTTCTTATGTTCCTTTGTGATGCTTATGCAGAAGAAAAAGTTGCAGATAAAGGTAATGATGATGATTACAGAACAGTTCTTCACTTCCATCCAAAAATTGCTCCTGTTACAGTTGCAGTTCTTCCATTGATGAAGAAAGACGGACTTGCAGAACTTGCAAAAGAAATTCAAAACGAATTGAAAGAAGATTTTGTAACAGATTACGATCAATCTGGAGCAATCGGAAAACGATATCGTCGTCAAGATGAAATCGGAACTCCTTTCTGTGTAACAGTTGATTACGATTCTAAAAATGATAAAACAGTAACTTTACGTTTCCGTGATTCAATGGAACAGGTGCGCATTAAAATTGATGAACTGGATGCATATTTTGCTGATAAGTTTACATTTTAGTATATTAATAATTTGTATTTTGAAGCGGGCGGGCATACTCGTCCGCTTTAAAAAATATAGAGATAAGGAGTGAATAATTATGAAAAAGAAATTTGTAGCAATCATGTTAACAATGTCAATGGTGGCAGCACTTGCAGGTTGTGGAAACAGCAAGGGTGAGGAG
>JAXJWW010000093.1:0-4963 GCA_036307825.1 Treponemataceae bacterium
GAAATAAACCGTGTTATTCAAATTTTGTGTCGTCGAACAAAAAATAATCCAGTTTTAATTGGAGAACCAGGCGTTGGAAAAACTGCAATCGTTGAAGGTTTAGGAATTAAAATTGCGAATGGGGATGTTCCTAAAATTTTGCAAAAGAAAAAACTTTTAGTTTTAGATTTAGCTTTGGTAATTGCTGGAACAAAATATCGTGGAGAATTTGAAGAACGAATAAAACGAATTATGAAAGAAATTCGTGAACAAAAAAATATCATTCTTTTTATTGATGAACTTCATACAATTGTTGGCGCTGGTGGTTCAGAAGGTTCAATGGACGCATCTAATATGTTAAAGCCAGCTCTTTCTCGTGGGGAACTTCAATGTATCGGTGCAACTACTTTAAAAGAATATCGTAAATATTTTGAAAAAGATGCAGCCTTAGAAAGAAGATTCCAGAGTATCCTTGTTGGTGAACCAAGTGTTGATGAGTCAATTGAAATTCTTGAAGGGATAAAATCTAAGTACGAACAATTCCATGGAGTAAAATATGAAGATGGCTTAATGGAATTTATCGTAAAATATTCTCAACGATACATTACTGGAAGATTTTTACCAGATAAAGCAATTGATGTTTTGGACGAATCGGGTTCAGTAAAAAAAATAAATTCTGATGCACAGCCTTCCGAAATAGAAATTCTTGAACAGCAAATTTCTGATTTAACTATTCAAAAACAAAATCTTGTTCAATCTCAAGATTACGAAAAAGCTGCAAGTGTTCGTGATGAAGTTTTGAAATTAAAAAATCATCTTGAGCAATTAAAAAATTCTGATTCAGCAAATTATGTTGATTTTTGTGGTGTTGTTACTAAAAAAGATGTTTGTGATGTAATTTCAACAATGACAGGAATTCCAATTGAAGAACTTGATGAAGATGAATCTAAGCGTTTAATCAATATGGAAAATGAAATTCATAAATCTGTTGTTGGTCAGGATGAAGCTATTAATTTGATTTCTTCTGCAATTCGTCGTTCACGAGCTGGAGTTTCTTCTCTTAAACGACCAATGGGTTCTTTTATTTTCTTAGGACCAACTGGAGTTGGAAAAACTTTACTTGCAAAAACCTTGGCAAAATTTTTATTCGGAAAAGAAGATGCTCTAATTCGTGTTGATATGAGCGACTATATGGAAAAGCACAATGCAAGTCGTTTAGTTGGTGCTCCACCGGGATATGTTGGTTATGATGAAGGTGGATTTTTAACAGAAAAAATTCGACGAAATCCTTATTCTGTTGTTCTTCTTGATGAAATTGAAAAAGCTCATCTTGATGTGTTTAATTTACTGCTTCAAATTTTAGAGGAAGGTGAATTAAAAGATAATCTTGGTCATACTGTAAATTTCAAAAATACAGTTATCATTATGACAAGCAATGCGGGAGTTCGTCAAATTTCTAATGAAAATCGTCTTGGTTTTACATCAAGTGAAAACTCGATTTTAGATTATTCACAAATAAAATCTAGCGCAATGGCTGAACTTAAAAAAATAATGAGTCCAGAACTTATCAATCGTATTGACGATATTGTGGTTTTTAATGCACTTTCAAAAGCTGAAATTTCAACCATTCTAGGATTACAAATTTCTGAATTGGCTAGTCGGCTTTCTGAGCAACATCTTTCAATTCAACTTACAAATAAGGCACGAGATTACCTAATCGAAAATGGATATGAACCTTCAATGGGAGCTCGTCCTATGCGCCGTTTGATTCAGCGTGAAATTGAAGATGTTTTGGCAACAAAAATAATCAATGGTGAATGTTCTAAAGGTGATGTTATTTCTGTGGAATATAAAAATTCTAAATTACAAGTAAAAGTAAAGAAAAATCTTTCACTTTTAGAAACTGAAGTTGAAGAAAATAACTCTCAAGAAAATGAGCAAGAAAAAGATACTTCACTTGTTATAAACTAAAATTTTGTATAAAATACTGAATTATGTATTTATCAGATTTTGGAAAAAAACTTGCTGAACAATCAGGTATTCAGCAACTTATGGACGATTTAGGACAACCTATTCCTGCGGGAGTAAAAGCATATCAACTTGGAGGTGGAAATCCCGCTAGAGTTCCGGATGTTGAAAAAGCATATCGCTTAGAAACTGAAAAACTTTTGGCTTCTGGTGATGATTTTGAAAATGCAATCGCAAGATACGATACACCACAAGGTCGTGTAAGTTTTATCGAAACTTTGTCTGCATTTTTTAGACGGGAATATGGCTGGGATATCGGTCCTGAAAATATTGCAATTACAAACGGAAGTCAGTCTGCATTTTTCTTTTTGTTCAATATGTTTTCTGGAACTTTTTCTCAACCTGGAAAAGAACCTATCAAAAAAACTATCGTTTTTCCACTTGTTCCAGAATATGTTGGTTATGCTGATCAGGGGATTGAAAAAGATACTTTTGTAGGAATTCCTGCAAAGTGTGTTTATTATCCTGATAATACATTCAAATATTTTATCGATTTTGAAGCCCTTGAAGATTATCTTGCAACTCACAGTGAAGTTGGAGCAATGTGTGTTTCTCGACCAACTAACCCAACTGGAAATGTTTTAACAAACGACGAAATTCATCATCTTTCAGCTTTGGCTTACAAATATAATATTCCGCTTTTTGTGGATAATGCTTACGGTTTGCCTTTCCCTAATATCATTTTTACAGATGACGCAAAGCCTTATTGGGATTCGTCTGTGATTCTTTCAATGAGTCTTTCAAAAATCGGTTTGCCATCTTTACGCACAGGTATTGTTGTGGCAAAAGCAGAATTGATTTCGGCTCTTTCTTCTGTAAACTCAATTGTGGCTTTGGCTTCTGGAAGTTTAGGTCAAGTAATTTCTCAAGATTTGTTTGCAACAGGAAAAATGAAAACTTTGGCTGAAAGTTATGTAAAACCTTTTTACCAACAAAAATCTTTATTTGCTCAAAGTTGCTTTAAAGAATATTTTGCAGGAACAAACTATTCAGTTCATAAAAGCGAAGGTGCAATTTTCAACTGGATTTTAATGAACGATTTGAAAATTCCTACAAAAGAACTTTATGTAAAACTAAAAGACCAAGGCGTGATTACAGTTCCTGGAGAATACTTTTTCTTTGGAATTCCAAGCCATCCCCATTACAACAAATGTTTGCGTATAAACTACTCCCGCCCAGAAGACGAGGTTAGGGAAGGAATCAAAATTATCGCAGATACATATAAGAAATTTTGCAAATAATTGAATTGGTTCCAGAAAAAAAACTGGCTCTCGCCGAAAAAATCTGAATTGCACCCAATTTTTGGGGTGTAGTTCAAATCCCAAAACTCGTTAGTGCTGCGCTTCGCTTGCAAGGCTTTTAGTAAGCCTTCGGCTTACAATCAAGTTTTGCTTTTCAAAACTTGCCGTTTGTTTTTTTTTTGTCTACGTGTTTTCTTTTTCACTAATTGTGCATTTTGTAAACTTTTTTCGTTCGGGTAGAAAGAGTAAAATTATTTTGCTAAGGCTTTTATTTCCTCGATGGTAAGACCGGTTGCTTTTGCTATATTTTCAATAGAAAGTGACATTGTTAGTAAATTCTTAGCAGTTTCGATGGCTTTTTGTTGAGAACCTTGCTGAATACCTTGCGTGATGCCTTGAGTAATTCCTTGTTCCATACCGTCTTCGTAGGCTTCTTGTCGTTGAACAGCGATGTCCATATCGTAGTCATATTCTGTTAGTAACATGTTTTCAACCTCCGTGGATTTTCGGCTAAGATAATCTGAAAGAAAGCCTTGTTTTATCGATTGCTTAATTGCGACTGTAAGTGCCTCAGGAATTTTGTTTTCAACATTAAAGCGAACTTGCTCCATGAACTCTGAATATTCTTTTAGCGCTTCACAATGATTCAAAATAGGATTTTCTTTATCTACATTAATATTAATCACTTTTACAGATATTTCAAGGGACTCTTCACAATTTTGCAAAAATAATTTAAACCAGAAGAAAACTAGCTCTCGCCGAAAAATTCCCAAACTCGCTAGTGCTACGCTACGCTTGCAAGGCTTCGTTTTGTTCTGGCTACGCTATTTTTCTTCTGCATCTTTTGAGTTTGCAGACTTGTTTCTTTCTGTAAGATAATAATATGTTTTTGAGATAGTATTTATTGTAAATTATTAAAATTCGTTACTTTGAACAAAAAGTTGCAAGAATGTACAAACTAGAATATAGAGTACATTCTTGATAGCAAGCGTTAGCTTGCGACATGTTCAATCATGACCACGATTTTTCCGTCAACTAGCATAGCCACATCGTTGTAGTATTTCATGTAAAGAACTTTTTCTATACATGCGGTCAAGGGACACTTCGTTCAAGCCCTTGACTCGCATTTGTTTCGGCACTCAAATATTGTAGCGCCGAAATCATAACTGGTTGAATTTCCGTAGTTGTAGCGTCGAGATTTGTTCCGTGCAAGGCGTTGTACAGCGAAATAAAATTTTCTTTTGCAGTTATGTCGTGGGCGAATAAATCTACAAAGACCGAATCTTTGTAGTTACGGCGAGTTTTGTTTTGTGAAACGAGCATAAATTTTTCTCCAATAAATAAAAATCACAGGGATTCAGAATTGCTAACGCAATTCTATTCTGTCATTCCGCACACCTTTATTATCAAGAGAAAAATGAGTTTTAAATGAAAATCTGTGAAAAAAAAGTTGTTTTTTTATGAAATTTTACCTTCATACCCTGTAATTTTTCCATTATTTTATCCTAGAAAAGTCGTTAGACTTTTCGAATCCGTGTGACAATTTTACAAAATCTCGAGCCTAACTAAACTTTCTTGCTCTGGAATTACCGCTATCTCACCCAAATTTCCTCAAAATATCATCCAACTCATCCAATACTTTTCCCATTTCTTCTTTCGTTGTTGAATGACCAAAAGAAAACCTTACGCCCCAAGTTGCAACATCTTTTGAAACC
>JAXJWW010000094.1:0-1778 GCA_036307825.1 Treponemataceae bacterium
GTGTGAAATGCACCCCTAAAGTTGGACAAATAGAGTTCAATTTTAGGAGGTGCATTTTTTATGTCTAAATACTCAGAAGAGTATAAGTTAAGAGTTGTAAAAGCTTACATATCAGGAGAAGGTGGAACTGTAACAGTTGCCAAAAAGTATAAAGTCGCAAGAACTTGTCTTCAACAATGGGTTGCACAATATGAATTGACAGGAAGTTTTACAAAACCAACACGACATTTTAGTGGAGAATTTAAGCTAAAAGTGTTAAACTATCAGCAAGAGCATCATCTTTCAGATCTACAAACAGCTTTGATTTTTGGAATAACACATCACGGGACAATCTGTGCGTGGCGAAAGAAGTATATTACCGGTGGTACAGAAGCTCTGTTTCAGAAACAAGGCAGGCGTTCAAAAATGCCAAAGAAAAGTTTAATACCGAACAAACCAAGAGAAGAATGGACGAAAGATGAAGAACTGGCATATCTTCGCATGGAGAATGAATACCTAAAAAAATTAACTGCCTTAATTCAGGAAGACAAACAACGGGAAAAAGACTCAAAGAACAAAAAATCAGAGTCATCAAAGAATTAAGGCAGAATTACTCCGTTGCAGATTTGACAAAACTTACAGGTTTGCCAAGAAGCTCATTTTACTACTCAGAATCTCATCCAAAGCAAGATAATCACAAAGAAGAACGTGAACTTGTCCAGCAGATTTATCATGCAAATAAAGGGCGGTATGGATACAGAAGGATTACTCTAGAATTCAGAAACAGAGGGAAGTCAACAAACCACAAAGTAATTCAGAAACTTATGCATGAAGAACATATTGTGTGTAAGGTTCGCCAGCATAAATACAATTCATACAAAGGCCAGGTTGGAAAAGTTGCTCCAAATCTCTTGAGACGGAATTTCACTACAACAAAATCCAATGAGAAATGGGTTACTGATGTTACTCAGTTTAATCTGTTTGGCACAAAGCTTTATCTTTCTCCAATTTTGGATTTGCATGACCAGTCACTAATCAGCTGGAATCTTTCAGAAAGTCCGAATTATGCCCAGACGGTCGATATGCTTGAAAAGGCATTTGCACAAATTCCTGATGGGACAAATCTGATTCTTCATTCTGATCAGGGCTGGCAGTACCAGATGTATGATTATCAGAGGCGTTTGAAAGAAAAAGGAATCCGACAGAGCATGTCCAGAAAAGGAAATTGTCTTGATAATTCGGTAATGGAAAATTTCTTTGGTTTATTAAAATCTGAGCTTTTGTATTTACAGGAGTTTGAGTCTGTTGAGCATTTCAAAAAGGAATTGATTGAATACTTGTCTTGGTACAACGAAAAAAGAATTAAAGCTAAATTAAAAGGACTGACCCCTTTACAATTCAGGAATCAGTCCTTAAAATCAGGCTAGTTAAAGTGTCCAATAATTGGGGTGCACTTCAGTGAAATTACGCTTTTTTTTCAATGATTTTACCTTTTCACAGTTTCTCTGCGATTTTTCACGAATTTTGCATTTACAGTTAAAAAAAAGACAGGGCTGTATGAGATAAGGTCGAAATGAGATAGACATTTTATGGTATTTACTTTCCCCAAAACTATGTCCCTTTCCCACCCGTAATATAAGAATCTTGCAAATAATCAATCAGTACAGAAAAAAACTGGCGTAGACGAAAAAGAACAAGCTGGCAAGTTTTGTGAAACAAAACTTGATTGTAAGCCAAAGGCTTACTAAAAGCCTTGCAAGCGTAGCGCAGCACTAGCGAGTTTGGGGATTTTTCGGCGA
>JAXJWW010000095.1:0-20464 GCA_036307825.1 Treponemataceae bacterium
ACAAATTTTACAGATTTAAATGCTGGTGAAACTAAAGAATTTGAATTTTGGGCAACAGCAGCTGGATTTACTTCTGAAAAAGTAAAAGTTACTGTAAAAGATAGAGAACCTTTAATTTTGACAGATGGCGATACTTTTTTAGAATTTCCTGGGAAAGTAAAAATAAATGAATATTCATATGATTTTAGTTTAGTTTCTCATGATAAAAATACTGTGAAGTTTACAAAAGATACAAATATTAAACAATTTACTCGTCTTAAAGGTGAAGAAACTTTTGTGGAAAAAACAATTACTGGTATTTATCCTTCTAAAGAATTAGGAGGAAGTTCTTATGCTAATGGTAATGTAACTGTTTCTTTTGAGATTCCTAAAGAAAATGTAAATAAAGATATTGAACTTTATTATGAATATGAAGGTCTAAAATCAAATGTTATTACAGTAAAAACTTTGAACTATTATCTTGATGTAAAAGTTACAGACATTTATGATAATGAAATTACAAAAGATAATCCTATGGTGGTTTATAATGATACAACAGAATCTCTTAAATTCGATGTTTCTTTATTTGGACCAGATGGTGAAATTGAAGATTTTGAGTACACATTTTTTGATATGTCAGGAAATCCTGATGTAAAAAATGAGTCAAGTTTTATTTATGAGTTACCAAATTTAAATGAAGAATTTAAAGATTTTTATAATAGTATGTGGCATTGGAATGATGACTTGGACTATAAAGAGTGTAGACTTTGTCCATATTTCAAGTACACAATTGAAGTGGAAGAATGTTCAGGTGAAGTTATTTACTATATTGATTGTGGCGATTGTATTACTGCTGGAAATTGGGGAATAAAAGATGCACCTGTTTATTATTGGGATATTCCTTCTACTAAGTCAGCTAAAACTTTCTTCGTTGGAGATGATGCAACTTGGCTAAAAACTGATTTTTCTACAACTCTTACTTTAGAAAGTGATGGTTCATTAAATTACGGAACTTTCAAAAATGATTGCCTTGATGATGCTTATGATTTTGAAGGTACATATGTAATTAACCCTCTAGATTATACTGCTAAAGCAACTGTAGAATTAGATGGTGAAGAAAAAACTTTTGAAATAGATCTTAGTTATTCGATAGATTATGATAAAAACGATGTTTTTTCTCATAATGTGTTTACAATGGACTTATCATCTTTGGGCTTAAGCAATGAAGAAATGTTTGTCAAAAAACTTACCACTACACCTAAGATAAATGGTTATTATTCAGAAAATTTTGACTTTATGATTGATGAAAATAGTAAATCCTACTATTTCTGCCAGAGATATTATGATAACGGTTCTACTAAGGTAGAACGAATAGGAACTTTTTCAACAGAAGGAAACATAATTTCTTTTGAACCTCTAGGAGATCCAAATTTTGAAGGTAAAAAAGGAATTATTTCCAATGATGGACTTTTATCTATTCAATTCTATGATTATGAAAATGAAAGAGATGATGTTGCTTTACTTTATAAAGACAAAGATATAAGTTTAGAACTTTGGCTTGGTAATGAAGAAAGTCTATTTGTTTTTGATAGGAAGGCAAAGACTTTGTTAATGAATGGTAATAGTGCAACTTATGTAGATACAGAAACTGGATTTAAAATGAAAGCTGATGATTTTTATGATGAAAACGGAAATCCTGTTGAATATGAAGGTATTACAGTTGAAGATGATGTTTTCCTCTTTGATTTTACAAACGAAGGTGGACCCGTGTATTATTTTGTAAAAGTTAATTTTGAAGAATTTGATTTTGATGGAACTTGGGTTTGTGATGAAGGTTCTGTTATTATTGATTCATCAAAAGAAACTGACAAAGTAAGTTTTACGGTTGGAGACTGGTCATTATCATCTTTAGATAGACCATACGATCATTTTGGTAATTTCTTCTCTGCATCCGGACAAAACGGTTGGATGTGTTCTGGTGCTGTTTCTAAATCAGGAAAACTTTATTGTGCATATCGTGGTAAAAATTATGGAGCAGAAAATGATTATGTTCATTCAAATTTAATTCTCACAAAACAATAATAGAACTAATTTCCTCCAGTTAAAATATCTTTCCTACTTGACGGGGGGGGGAATCGTGATAATATGAAAAATACTGGTGCTAAATTCTGTAAATAATTTAGTGCCAGTTTACTTTTTCATAATTACAGGAGGAATTTTTTATGAAAAATTTTGGTGTTATTGTTTGTTGTGTGGCAATGATGTTTGTGTTTGTTGGGTGTGGGGATAAAGGTACTATCCTTTTACAAAATGATTTTAACAATACAATTTATGAGGGATATACTATTACTTTAACTTGTATATATTCTGATTTATCTACTTGGGATGAAGTTCAAACAATTTCTGTACATAACAAAACTACAGGTGAAACAATTTCATCTGTAGAGCAAAAACCATTTGAATTTTCCCCCTCTATAAGAATCAATACTGATTTTTCTTGGGTTCCTGATGGCGAAAAAGAAAAGGTTTACGAATTTTATGTACAAATGGGGGATAAAGTTTCTAATACTGTTTCAATAAACATTAGACATGCTAAAGAATTATTATGTGAGCCAGAGAATTTTGGTCTATATTTGGAAGATGTGTTGGCTGCTTCTTATAATGATAGAGTGTATTCTATACCATTTGACTATATTAGTTTCAGAGTTTACAAACATATTCCTTGGCATTTAACTGATGAAGAATCAGATTTACAGGAAAATGCTCTAGTTAATCGATATTTAAAACTTGAAGCTGATCCTGATTTTGTAAAAACTGAAGTAAATTTAGTTTTATGGAAAGATTCTCTTTCTAATCTATTTGATGAATCTAAAATAGGAAGTAGATATCAAATATATTATGAATATCCTGAAGAAAATATAAAAACGGATATTGTAAGTTTTGAACTTACAGAGGGTGTGTATTAATTTTTGTTGTTAATGGAAACCTAGTTTTATTTTTTCTAGGTTTCCTCAAAAATAAGTGATAGACATCTCAATTTAATTTTTTTTAAGAGGTTGAATATGAAAAAAATAATTTTTCTTCTATTAATTACAATTTTATCTCTTAATTTATTTGCTCATACAAAAATGTACCATATTGATATAAGTGCTAATTTTCTTTCGTTTGATGAGGAAATTAACAGAGAACCTACTGTTGATGAGTTAGTTAGTGGAAAGTCTGATGAAGAATTTATAGATGATACTCTCCAGTGTTTTAATTTTTCTGCTGGTATTATAACTTTTTTTGACAAAGATGATTCATACAAAGTTTTTATGCCAATTTTTGATTTTCAAGTAGGATTAAGTTTTGGAACTCCTTATGTACTAGGCTGGTATACCCAATATTTAGGAGGCATTAGTTTTAGACCCATATCATTTCTTTCATTTAATTTGGCTGCAGGTTTAAAACTTACGGGTGCTTGGCATACTTTTGAGTATATTATTATTCCTGATACTTATTGGTTAGATGGAATTGTAGATGCAAATATTTTATTAAATTTGATTTCCTTTGGATTAAGAGCAGGAGCTTTTATGAATATAGGTACATCAGGATTTGGTATTTTTCCTTTTCTTTCTATCACATTCGAAAAAGATGACTAATAAATTTAATTTTTAGATTAAATGATTTTTTAGAGGCTAATAGCTGAAATGAAAAAACTTATTTTATTTGCAATTTCAATAATGTTTACAATGCAAAGTTGTGATTTTCTTTTTGAAAAAAAGGTTGAAACTTCTTGGAAGTGTTTAATCCACTATAAATGTTATGAAGAAATAACTTTTTTTACAGATTCTACTTTTGAAGCAAAATTATGTACTACAGATTCTTATGATATAATAACTGATAAATATGATTATAAAGATGATAACAAATACGGAAATCTTGTTTCTTTCAAAGGTAAGATAGAGTCTTGTGAACCTAAAGATGCAAATACAAAATCAGATGATGTAACTGTATACTTAAATGTTCAAGAATGTCTAATTGATGAAGAATGGAAACCTCTTGGTCTTGTTGATGGATTAAGATATTATTTTATAATTGCAGATGGTGATTATGCTAAACTCAGTGATAATAATTATATAGACATAAAAGATAAAGGTTTTATAGAAATAGAAATAGAAGAATAAAACAATAAGGAATTTTAATATGAAACAAAGAATAATTTGGTTACCAACTTTAATAGTTTTAGTTTTTTCAACAATGCTTACAGGCTGTGTTAGTTTAGACAAACTTTCAGACGACGATTTTCTAAAAGATGCAGGAATAACTGTAGGAGTTTTAACAGTTGCAGGAATTATTTCTTTGTTCAAAAAAGATGATTCTAAAAAAAATTCAAGTGATAAAATTCAAGCTGAAAAAGCAAATCATACAATTTCATTAAATAATTATCATAAAGAAATGGAAGATATAAATTTTTCTAGCAAAGAAATAAATACAATAAAACTAACAGGGACTTACACAGAAGATAGTTTTAAAAGCTTTGTTTATTCCATTAAAAATGTAAACAAAGTTACTTTAGATTTAAGTAAATTAAAAAATATGGAAGAAGTTCCTGCAAAAGTTTTTAGTGGAAATAATAACTTAGTAAAAATATATCTTCCAAAAACAATAGAAAAAATAAATACAAAAGCATTTTATGATTGCGAAAATCTTGAACAAATTTCAATTCCAGAAAATACAAAATTTATCGAATCCTATGCTTTTAAAAATTGTTCTTCGTTAACAAAAATTACATTACCAAACGGTCTTGAACAAATAGCACCTTCAACTTTTGAAAATTGTAAAAATCTAACTTCTATAGAACTTCCAAAATCTGTAAAAAGTATTGATGTAAATGCATTTAAGGATTGTGCAAGTTTAGAAAAAATAAAATTTAATTCTAATCTTGCTGTAATAAAAGATTATGCCTTTTATAAATGTACTGCCTTAAAACAAATATCACTTTCAGATTCTGTTACAGAACTTGGAAGAGAAGTTTTTGCAAATTGTTCAAGTCTTGAAAAAGTTGTACTTCCAAATAAAATAACTCAAATTTCATTAAGTCTGTTTGAAAATTGTTCAAGTTTAGTTTCTGTAAATATTCCAAATACAGTAACTGAAATCGATTTTTCAGCTTTTTCAAATTGTATAAGTTTAAAAGAAATTTTAATTCCTTCTTCAGTTGAAAAAATTGGTTCTTATGCTTTTAAAAATTGTACTAATCTTACAAATGCAAAAATTGATGGCTGTGTAAAATTTTCTGGATATTCTTTTTTAGATTGTAAAAAATTGAAAAATGTAACATTCCCACCAGAAATAAAAGACTTAGGTTATGATACTTTTGAAAATTGTACAAGTTTAAAAACAATCACAATCCCAAAAACTTCATTTTCGATAATTGGTGGTATTTTTAAAGGTTGTATAAATTTAGAAAAAGTAATTATTAATTCAGACATAAAAGAATGTAGAATCAATGGTTCTGGATTTGCAGATTGTAAAAAATTAAAATCAATAGAACTTCCTGCAAGTTTAGAAAAAATAGAATCTAATTCAGATTTTTATTTTGAAAATGTTTCAAAGGATTTTAAATTTGTTTTAGATTCAAAAAATTCTTTTTTCTCTGTTTCTACTGATGGAAAAATGCTTACA
This sequence comes from Treponemataceae bacterium, assembly GCA_036307825.1. Classification (GTDB taxonomy): domain Bacteria; phylum Spirochaetota; class Spirochaetia; order Treponematales; family Treponemataceae; genus RGIG9060. The sequence goes on from JAXJWW010000095.1 coordinate 5,647, forward strand.
TCAAAAGATGGTAAAACTCTTTACGCTTGGATTGGTGCATCAGGTGATATTACAGTTCCAGATGGGCTTACAGCGATTGGAAATAATTTTTTCTCAAACAATAAAAATATTACAAGCGTAATAATTCCAGATTCAGTTGAATCTGTAAGTGATAATGCTTTTGTAAATTGTACTAATTTAACAAGTGTTGTTTTTCCTAAAAAATTAAAATCTGGAGAATTTTATAGTGAATATCACGATTCAACATTTGAAAATGAATATATTAGTTTAAATTTTTCTGGTTGTGAAAATTTAACATCTGTAGTTTTACCTACAAATATTTCTTTTGTAGATTTTAGTGGTTGTAAAAAAATAGAAAAATTGGTTTTACCTGCTAGTTCTATAGGTGTATCTGTTAAAGAATGTGCAAATTTAAAATCAATCGAGTTTGAAGATGGTGTTAAAGACTTAGCATTTAGTTATGATTCTTTTAAAGGTTGTACAAATTTAGAACTGATTAAATTTCCTGCTTCACTAGAATTTATAGGTTTTAAAAACGATAAGCATCCTGTTTGTTTTCCAAGTCTATGTGATAACCCAAAATTGAAATTTCAAGTGGATTCAAATAACGAAAATTTTTCTACAGCTGATAACGGCAAAATGCTAACATCAAAAGATGGTAAAACTTTATATGCTTGGGCTGGACTTTCTGGTGATGTTACAATTCCAAAAAATATTTCTATCATAGAAAATTCTTCTTCAATTATAGGAGGATATGACATAAAAACTTTAACAATTCCAGAACATGTTGAATTTTTGGGTGGATATTCTTTTGCTAATGGTAACATAGAAAAATTAGTTATTAATGCAAAAGAAATTAAATTTGATGAGAGAGTATTTTGTGATTGTAAAAATTTAAAATCTGTAGTTATAAATGGTAATTTATCAAATAAATATTTTCCTGGTCTAGGTTGGAGAGGAAGTAATTATGGTTATTCTGTTTTTAGTTACTGTGAAAATTTAGAAAGTTTTGAGTTTTATGGAAAATTTATAAATTATGAAAAGCAAAGAGCAGAAGAAACTCTTGCTTCTTGGTTTTTTAACTGTAAAGGTTTAAATGAAATTTCAATTCCTAAAGATATAAAAACTTATGATTCAATGTTTAATGGTTGTTACAATTTAAGAAAAATTGATGCAAGTAAAAATCCAAATTTTGCTGTTTCAAAAGATGGTTCAATGTTGTTATCAAAGGATAAAAAAACACTTCTAGCTTATCCTTCTGCAAGTGGAGATGTAATTATTCCAGATTATATTACGACAATTGGACATTCTGCATTAAGCTGGAATGAAAATATTACATCAATTACAATTCCAGATAATGTAACTGTTATTGAACCAGGTGCATTTACAGTTTGTAAAAATTTGAAAACAATAACTTTGTCTAAAAACATAAAAAAACTTGAAAGTATGTTTTCGTATGACACGGTTAAAGAAATAAATTATCCAGGAACTGAAGAAGAATGGAATGCAATTGAAATTGATGAAGACGCAAAATCTGATTTTAAAAATGTAAAAATCAATTTTAATTACAGAAAATAACTTACTCCCTTTCACAAATCAATAAATTTTCTCAAATGACAGTGCAAAACAAAATTTCATTCACTATACTTTTATAAGAACAATTATGAAAATTTTAGTGTAAACGATGTTTTTCTAAATTTAATTTGTTCAATTCATTTTTCATGATTCTACGGAGGGATGTTTATGAAAAAGATTTTTTTTGGATTGTTGATTTTTTCAGCAATATCAATTTTTGCAGTTTTTGTTTCTTGCACTTCAGAAGAAGTTGTACCTTCAAACAGTTTTGTTGGTGAGTGGATTCAAACTTCGCTTGATACAAAAATAATTATCACAGAGCCAGGTAGTTTTAAAGTTACTTCCTTTGATGAAGACTTTACAGGTCTTTCTGGAACTTATGTAACAACTACAACTGGTGCAACCGTTCTAATTGACGGAATCGAAGAAGAATATTCCTTGATTTTACTTGAAAAAGATGTTTTCAAACTTGAACTTCCTCAAGATTTGGGTGGAGATGCTTATTTTGTAAAACAGCGAGATGTAGACTTAAATTTTTCTGGAACTTGGAAAAATAGCGACAATTCCGTAATAGCAAAAATTAATGATGTAAACGATTCTGTAGTTATTAATTTTGGAACAGGCTCAGATTTAATTTCACAAAGTGGAAATTTTGAAGATGAGGACAACACATTTATCATGTACATTGATGAAGAAAATGTAAATTTTGAATTTTATCAAGAAATTGGAAGTGGTGTAATTTCATCTTCTGGAAAGGCTTATTTTTTCTGCATAAATCCAGAAGGTTTTACCTTGTCCACAGTTTTAGTTAAATCTCCAAACTAATCTTTTGTAAAATTTTAACCTAACATTGCAAGTTTTTGATGAACTGCTAAAATTTTTGCGTGAAGGTAATGTTCTATTGCTGATTTTTCTGCAATTCCAAGAACATTGCCTTCTTTGTCTAAAATCGGTAAGGCTTCCACATCATTTTCTGTAAAAAGATTCATAACTTCTGGAATTGGCATTTCTGGAGTAACAAAGAGTTCTGTTTCTTCCATAATATCTTCTGCCATCATTGCTTCGTAAAAATCCATAATCAATAGTGATTCTTTCAAATATTCCAAAGTGATAATTCCAGCAAGTTTTCCGTTTTCAGTTTTTACAACATAGTTTTGGTTGTGATTTTTTCCAAAAGAATTTATCAGAGTTGGTAAACTTTCATTTTCACTTATAATTGCAGTTGAATTTTTGTCGCAAATTGGTAAACCAGCACAACTTACATCAGAAACTTTGCATTGTTTCATAATGTCTTCTTCTGTAATATCCAAGCCACATTCTTCAGCTTTTGTAACGCCGTACTTAACACAAATCGGGCCTAAAATCTGTACAATAAAAGTTGTGGCTGTAACAATTAACATAATTGTACTTCCGATTGTGTCTTGAAATTGTTGCCCTGCTGCAATAGAAAGTCCGATGGCAACACCGGCTTGGCTTAAAAGACAAAATGGAAGATATTTATAAACCGTAATCGGTGCTTTTGTAAGTTTTGCTCCAAGTTTTGAGCCAATTGTTTTTCCGATGGTTCTACACAAAACATAAACAATAGCGATTATTCCTAAGAATGAAGTTACATTCCAAATGTTTAATTTTGCACCAACCAAAACAAAAAACAAAACATAAATCGGAGGTGTGTATTTTTCAATAAATTCAAAAACTTGTCTAACTTTTGCTGGTGCAAAGTTTACAAGAAAAAATCCGATTGCCATTGAACAAAGAATATTATCCAAATTGATTAAAGCACAAATCCCAGTTGATAAAAACAAAAATCCTAAAGAAAAAGATAAACTTCTTCCTTCATTGTTCATAATATTTTTTAACAAAAGGCTAAGTACAAAACCAATTAAACATCCCATTAAAATTGAACCAAAAATATCGTAGGCTAGTGTTAAAAGTTGTGTTCCTAAAGATAAACTTTGACCGCCTAAAAGATTTGAAGCGATGGAAGAAGTTATTGCGTACAAAATCAATGCAACTGCATCGTCCATGGCAACAATTCCTAAAACAGTTGTTGTAAGAGGTCCTCTTGTTCTGTTTTCTTTTAAAACATCAGTTGTGGCAGCTGGAGCTGTGGCGGCAGAAATTGAGCCTAAAATCAATCCTAAGCAAATTGCCAAAGTAAAATCTTTTGTAACAAAAAAAGTTATTAAAGTTACAGCGATAGAAACAACCACAAAAGGCACGATGGATTCAAAAAGCAAAATTCCTGTAAATTGTTTTCCGTATTTTTTGATAACTGAAGTTTTTAATTCAGCACCAATTAAAAATCCTATCAAAGAAAGTGCCAAAGAATTTATCGGATCTAAAGCTGTAATCACTTGTGAACTTAAAATCTGAAATCCAGATTGACCAATAATAATTCCAATAACGATGTATCCTACAACTTGGGGAATTTTTAGTTTTTGAAAAAGTCGTCCACCAATTGCGCCTAAAATTAAAATAAAACCTAAAAGCAAAATCAAATTTGCAGAATCCACAAAATTAAAATGCATAAATTCTGGAACTATATCAGCAATAATATTCATAAGTGAATTATAGTAATATTGGAAATTTTTGTAAATAAATGTTAAGTAATTGTTAATTCTATTTAATATAAATTTCTTCGTACTTTAAATTTAGTTATAAATATGTTAATATTTCATCAGAATAAGAAAATCCATAAAAATATTTTAAGGAGAATTTCATGCAAACAATAAAAGATCTTAAGCAGTATACTTTTCCTGCTTTATGGAAAAATTCTTTAGCAAAATTTTCCAATCGTCCGGCATTATCCTTTGTAAATGGAACTCCTTTTACTTACCAACAAATTAATGACAAAATAATACAAGTTTCTTCAATATTACAAAGTCTTGGCATAAAAAAAGGCGATAGAGTTTCAATCTTCAGTACAAGTATGCCAAATTGGGGTGCTTCCTACTTTGGTATCGTAAATATCGGTGCAATCGCTGTTCCTTTGTTGCCAGATTTTAGCACAATTGAAGTTCAGTCTATTTTAAATCACGCACAAGTTTCTGTGATGTTTGTGGCAGAAAAACTTTGGAACAAAATAAAAGACCTTCCAGAAAGCGTTCTTCCAATCGTTATCAAACTTGATGATTTTACATTCTTGCGGGGAGAACCTGAAAATTTTGAAATAAAGGATTCTTCTAATTTTGAACAAGTTGAAATTTCAGAAGATGATACTGCATCTATTATTTATACTTCTGGAACTACAGGGCGCTCCAAAGGTGTTGAACTTTCTCACAAAAATTTAGTTTGGACTGCTATTCAATGTCAAACTGTTCATCGTGTAAATAAACGAGATAAATGTTTATCCTTTTTGCCACTTTCTCATGTTTACGAATTTACAATTGGATTTGTTCTCATTGTGTTGAACGGTGCTGCAATTTACTATTTGGAAAGACCACCAACAGTTTCTTCATTATTACCAGCTTTCAAGAAAATCAGACCTACAATCGTTCTTAGCGTTCCAATGATTATGGAAAAAATTTACAAAAATAAAATTTATCCAACTTTGAACAAATCTGAATTTTCTAAAAAATTATATAGAATTCCTTTCTTTCAAAAAATCTTGCACAAAGTTGCAGGAAGTCAATTAAAGAAAACCTTTGGTGGTAGAATTTGCTTTTTTGGAATCGGTGGTGCAAAAGTTGATACTCAAGTTGAATATTTCTTAAAAGATGCAAAATTCAATTATGCAATCGGCTATGGACTTACCGAAACTTCTCCTTTACTTGCTGGTTCTTCTCCAAAAGAAACAATTCCAGGAACCGTTGGTCCAATTTTGCGGGGCGTAGAACTTGCAATTATCAATCCTGATGAAGAAACAGGAATTGGCGAAGTTGTTGCTCGTGGTCCAAATGTGATGAAAGGTTACTACAAAGAAAGTGAACTTACAAAATCTGTTTTTACAACTGATGAAGATTCTGTTGGAGAGGGTTGGTTCAAAACTGGAGATTTAGGTTTGCTTCACAACGGAATGTGGCTTGAGTTAAAAGGTCGATTAAAAAATATGATTTTAAGTTCCTCTGGCGAAAATATTTATCCAGAAGATATTGAATTTGTTTTAAATCAACATCCTTTGGTAAATGAATCTTTGGTTGTAGAAGAAGATGGAAATCTTGTTGCTCTTGTTCAGCTTGATGGTGAAAAATTAAAGAAAGATGGAACCTTGTTAGAAAAATTACTTGCTGCAGGAAGTGCAGTAGGGGACGCTGTTCACGATTTTACAGAAGATATTTTGTATAAACAAGAATCTTTGATTTCTGAAATTAAATTCTTTGTAAACGAAAAAGTAAACAAGATGTCTAAAATTACAACAATAAAATTTATCGAAAACTTTGAAAAGACTGCAAGTCAAAAAATCAAGCGATACATGTACAACAAAGATAAAAAAGACAAGAACGAAAAAACTGATAAATAGCCATACAAGGAATCCTGAAATAAGTTCGGAATGACGAAAATGTATGCGATGTTTTTGCAAAGCAAACAACATCATGCTGAAATTTATTTCAATTTGTCATGCTGAACTTGTTTCAGCATCTTTTTACAAGAGATTCCGAATCAAGTTCGGAATGACGGTATGCTATGTGGGTAATGATATACTGTCGAGGTTGAAAATGATAGTATTATTTTCAACCTCGCTCAAACATCCCAAATTTCAGAAAAGTCGTTTTGACTGTAAACAGTCAAGACATTTCCAATCCGTGTGACAATTTTCCATCATATTGAATTTATTTTAGCATCTAACTTAAATTTCAATAATTTTTGCACCTGATTTTGCATCGATTTTTGCAGAAGCTTCAATTTTTTTAGTTGGTTCTTCTGAAAAAATTAAACTTCCAGAATCGAATTTTTTGCTGTTTGCAAAATTGCTTTTTACCAAAGTTAGTCCCAATTTTGAACAAGCATATCTTCCAGTTGCGTTTTGTGGAAGTTTTATCAAATCAGAAACTACACGAATTTTAAGTTCATCATTTTGTATTTCTTCAAAATTTTGTGCAAAAACAAATGAAAGAGAAGCTCTATCTTTTGGCAACCCTGCCTTGTCAGAAAGTTTATGAAGTTTTTTCGGGGCAAAATCTGTATTTAAAACAAAATGACACCACTTTCCGCCACGACGACCATCCATGCAACATTCTTTTGTGTGTGGACAAGGTGAAATAATGCTATATTTTTTTCGGATTAAAGCATCACGAGTTAAAGAGATAAATCTACTTGAACGAGGGAAAGCTGGTTCTACAACCAAAATCATTGATTTTTCAGTTGCGTAAGAAATCAAAGTGTTTGTGTATTTTTTTGCTTGTTCTTCCAAAGGTTTTGCTGTGTCGTAATAAAGTTCGTTAAACATATTTGCACAAGTTACAAAACTTGCTTTGTTACGAATTTCAGTTCCCAATTCACCTTTTACACGAATAATTTTCCAAGGTTCGATATTTTCATTTTCGGTATCTAAAGTTTTTGCCACGATAGAAAGATAAATTTCTTCCCCAAGTGATAGGGCAGTTTGTGAAATATCTGTACAGTACCAAGTCAACTTTTTTTTACGAAGTTCTGGACGAGAAAGCCACAATGCAACGGGAATTGTTAATGGACCAGAACCTAAATCCAAACAATAATCATTGTCTTTTAGATTATCAAAACAGTTTTTTGGAAAACCTCTAAAAAGATTTGTAAGTCTAAACAAATTCCACCACATAAAATAACGAGAGTAAGCAGTTAGCATTACAGTTTGATTCATATATCCGTTGTAGCGAGAACTTCTTTCGTCCGTTAATTGATGTGAAAGTTCTTTTATCAAAACAGGAAGTTGATAAAGTTGTTTTGAAGATAAAGGTTTTACATTTTGCAAAATATCGTCAAAATTTTCTAAAATTGAATTTTCATTTTTTTCAAGTGATTTGAACATCTTTTCAATTTGAATTTTCATTTTTCTTCCTGCATAATTTTATTATTGCTTATTCTTTGTAGAATATTTTTTTACTAAAAGATAAGTTTCTAAAAGTTCTCCGCGAATTTCGTTTATTTGTAAAATCAAATCGCTAGAATTATTTTGTTCAGCTAAATTTCCCGCATCTTCGATAAGTTGATTTCTTGCGCCTTCAATCGTAAATTTTTTTTCTTGAATTAAATATTTTAGTCTAAAAATGATTTGTAAATCTCTTGATGAATAAATTCTTCTTCCACTAAAATCTTTTTGTGGCGTAAGGGAAGGGATAATTTCTTCCCAATATCGCAAAACATGAGATTTTATTCCTGTAAGTTCTTCAACTTCACCAATAGAAAAACTAGCCATCTTTATCCTTTTAGCGTTCTCTATCTTCCCAGCGTTTTCTACTTGCTTTTAGTTCAAGTTGAACAGGAATTTTGTCAAAACCTAAGTCGTTTCTAATTCTATTTTTCAAAAATGATAAATATGATTGTGAAACAACTTCTGGACGAGTTGCAAAAAGCAAGAAACTAACTGGATTTGTACTTGTTTGTACCATATATTTAACTTTGAAATTTGCGCTTCTACTTGCTGGAGGTGGATATGCAGTAACCCAATCCTTTAGGGCTGTGTTCAAAGAAGCAGTATCAATTTTTCTATTTAATTGTTCGTAAACTTCTAAAGCGGTGTTCAATAAAAGTTTAATTCCTTTTCCTTCCAAAGCAGAGATACAAACAACCGGAGCAAAACTCATGTGACCAAACATAATTTTGATATTTTCTTCAGCTCGTTTTACTGCTTTTCGGTCTTGGTCTTGAGTATCCCATTTGTTCAAAACAAAAATAATTCCTCGTCCTCTATCGTGAGCAAGAGAAATGATTTTTTTATCTTGTTCTGCCAAACCTTCCTGAGCATCAATCATGTGAAAAACTACATCAGCCTTGTCCAAAGATTTTATAGCACGATTTACAGAATAATATTCGATATTTTCTTTTACTTTAACTTTTCTTCGGATTCCCGCTGTATCAAGAACCATGAATTTTTTATCTTGATATTCAAAACTTCCTTCTACAACATCTCGAGTTGTTCCTGCGTAATCACTTACGATAGAAGCTTGTGTGTGAGTAAGTCTGTTTGAAAGGGTAGATTTTCCTGTATTTGGTTTTCCTACAATTGCAATTTTTATAGGATTGATTTCGCTTCCTTCTTCAACTTTTGAAAAATCTAATTTATTTACAATTTTTTCTGAAAGTTCAGGGATTCTATCTCCGTGTTCTGCTGAGATAAAAAGTAAATCTTTAAAACCAAAACGCATAAAGTTCCAGGCTTCTTCTTCTAAGCGTCCACCTTCGCATTTATTTACAGCGGTAATAAGTTTATTTGAATAAGGACGAAGTAGGGCGATAAATTCTTCATCTTCACCTGTAACAATTCCTGCTTCCATCAAAAACAAAATTGCATCAGCTTTTTTTAAGGATTCTAGAGTTTTTTCAACAACAAGTTCGTCCATTACGGCTTCCATTGTGCCAATTTCTCTTTCAAGTTTGAATCCACCTGTATCCATAATGCGAACAGGCTTTCCGTTGATAAAAGCGGTTTCTTCAATTGGGTCACGAGTTACACCAGGAGTTGGGTCAGTGATTGCTCTGCGTTTGTGCAAAAGGCGATTAAACAAAGTTGACTTTCCAACATTTGGACGACCTGCAATAACTAAAAGAGGCAAATTTTTGTATTCTTTTTCTGTGTCAAAAATAAATTCATCAGCTGAATCTTCTTGCATATTTGTAGAAATAGATTCTTGTGTTTGGTCTTTCTTTTTCATGACTTTCCTATGAATTTAAAGTAATTTTCTTGAACTTTCAAAATAACAGATTTTTAAAAAAACTGCTATAGGTAAATTTGTAAAAGTCTTTTTCAATATAGTCTTTTAATGAAAACTCTTGGGTAAAATTTATTTTTGTTTAGCTTTATCTAGCAAGTATTTTTCAGAAGATTCGTGCATTTCTTGTAAAGAAAAATTTGAAAGCATCTGTTTTGTTGGAGAAATCAATTTTGGAGAAACACTAATTACTCTAACTCCCATTCCCACTAGACATTTTAAGGATTCTTCCCGTCCAGCCATTTCACCACAAACTGAAATTGGTATATCTGCTTGTGATGCACTTAAAACTGAATGTTTTATCATTCTTAAAACAGCAGGATGAAGTTCGTCGTAAAGATGGGCAACATCTGTGTTTTCTCTATCAACTGCATTTATGTATTGAGTTAAATCGTTTGAGCCGATTGAAAAAAACTCGCATCTAGTTGCAAGATAATCAGAAATTATTGCGGCCGCTGGTGTTTCTATCATTACTCCAAGTGGAATATCGTCTTTAAAAGATTTTCCTTCTTTGAGTAGTTCTTCTTTTACTTCGGAAATCAATTTTCTTGTTTCATCAACTTGTTCTGGAGAAGTTATCATTGGCAAAAGAATTTTTAAGTTGCCATAAATTCCTGCTCGGTACAAGGCTTTTAACTGAGTTTTAAAAATATCTTTTTGTTGTAAACAAAATCTAATGGCTCTACAACCTAAAAGCGGATTTTTTTCTTCAATTCCAGGCATTCCCTTTAGATTGATGATTTTGTCGCCACCTGCATCTAATGTTCTGATTGTAACAGATTTTCCTTCCATAATTTGAAGAACATTTTTGTATGCTTCAAATTGTTCTTCTTCATCAAGTAGAGTATTTTTTTCTGCCGCTTCCATAAACATAAATTCTGTACGGAATAAGCCAATTCCTTCGGCACCTTCATCTTTTGCAAGATAAGCGTCTTCAACAGTTCCGATATTTGCGTAAATCATTATAGGAACGCCGTCTTTTGTTTGTGCTTTTTGAGAAACAAATTGTGCTAATTCTTTTAAGCGTTTTTCGGCATTTTCCTGCTTAGTTTGATAATCTGTTCTAATTGATTTATCAGGTTCAACAATTACTAGAGATTTTGTTGCATCAACAACGATTATGTTATCTGTTTCAATTACAGAAGTTGGATTTTCTACTCCAAAAACTGCTGGAATTCCGTATGTTCGTGCTAAAATTGAAATATGACTTGAAACACCACCTTCTTGCAAAACCAATGCTTTAATTTTTTTTCTGAATAAAAGCATTGCTTCTGATGGCATTAAATTTTCTGCAACAACAATTGAATCTGCTGGTACACTTTCAACACCTACGCTAGAATAACCTAGCATATTAAACAAAACTTTTTCAAAAACTTCTTCAATATCTTGGGCTCTTTCTGAAAGATAATCATCTCCAACTGCTCGTAACTGAGATGTTGTTTCATCAATCTTTTTTTGAACGATATGCTCAACATTAAATTCAGATGAATTATATTCTTTTTTTATTTGATTAAGAAAGTCTGTATCAGAAAGCATTAAAAGATAAGTTTGGATAACTGCTTCTTGCTCTGAATTTTCTGTATCAACAAGATTTTTGTAATAAGTAATAACGGTTTCGATAGATTTTTCAAAACGATTCCAACCCGGAAGTCGTTCATCTTCGGTGATTTTTACTTTTGGGATTGTGTGCTGTTCTTTTTTTGCAATTACATAGGCATTACCAATTGCAATTCCTGTAGAAGCCGATATTCCTTGAAAAATTCTCATTACTTAATAATAACTCTCAGAGAGCATTTCTGTCAAATGTTTTGTAAAACATCTTAAAAAGATTTACTCTTAAGTTGCGTAAAAGAAAGTAAGAAAGATATATTTATCCAAGAAAACACTCTCAGGGGAAAATGCCAATACTCGCGGTTCGTCGTTTCACTCCTCAAGGCTTTTAGTAAGCCTTCGGCTTACAATCAAGTTTTGTTTCACAAAACTTGCGGCGTGTCATTTTTCCCTTACGTGTTTTCTTCACTAAATTTTTTTTTTACTTTCTTTTAACAAGTAAGTTGTTTGTAAATCTTTTTAAGCGTTCTACGATTATGCGAAAAAAGTTGGGGTAAATATTAATATTCTTCAGGTTTTGTTGATGTAATCGTGTTTATAGGAATAATTTCATTTCCATTCACAATGTTAAAAACATTCCAATAAATTCCTTCTTGATTCGGAGTTATTTCAAATGAGGCTTTAAATTCATTATCTATATAAACTCTTACTTGTGCTTCTGAATTTGACAAACTTGTACTGAATGGACGATCATCATCAGAATAATTAAATACATAATATTCATATACATCATTTATTTTAGGATCTTTGATTGTTATAGTTTCTGGCCCATAACTTGATGTATCATCTCTGTCTAATTCCATATTTCCTTGTTTCATATTACTAAAATAGATATGAAAATTACTATCTTCAACATGTGAATCCAAATCTGAGGGATATTCGCCCCAATCAAGTACAATTTTGATTCGTTTAAAGTCTACAGCTTTGGGTAAAGAAATTTGTGGAGTTGAAGCTACTTCCCCTTGAGATAAAACAAAAGAACTTTCTGTTTTAACATATTCATTACCTTTTGTTACAGATAATTTATGTTCTCCATCTTGAACTTCATCTGGAATAGGTGCTTTCCCTTCTAAATCAGACATAACATCCCATTTATCATCGATGTTAACATTTGCTTCGGGAATAGGATTTCCTGTATCACTATCTTTTATCAAAATTGTTCGCTTTTCAGGAGATATTGGTTGTAAAATAGTTGGAACTTCTTGATTTAGGCTTATTTCTAAAAACCAAATATCATTGATTCCAATTTCCTTTATAGGCGGATAATTTAATAAAAGTTTTTTATGTACTAAAGCAGATTCTTTGTCTGCTAAACTTTCGTTATAAAACACTCTGTATAAAATAGTATTTTCATCTTTTTGAAATTCTTCGATAGTGGTAGAAATACCATTTTCTTCAAGAAAAGTTACTCGTTCCTGGGCATTTTCTAAAATACTAAATGAACCTAAACAAACCTTCCATTCTTCACAAAAGCAAAAACCACAAAAATTCATTAAGATTAAAATATACAAAATTATTTTTTTCATAAATATCCCATGCCAAATTTTATTTGAAAATACTATTTTACCAGTATTTTACATCTTATTAAGATAAAAGACAATACAAAATTTTTTCTGTTCTGTTTGTTTTAATTTAAAAAATATTTTATTAAGTTTCTATATTAAAATTTTCCTAAAATAAAAGTTCATTAATTTCAATAGAAAAAATGTTTTAAATTTTGTATATTGCTTTTATGGATTTTTCTAGGTTTTCAAAATCAAAATTTTTTGGTTACTTTTTGGCTTGTTTTACTATTTTTGTTTGGGGAATTACTTTTGTTTGTACAAAGCATCTTTTAATTTATTTTTCTGCTTTGGAAATTTTGTTTATTCGCTTTATTTTTGCTTATTGTTTTTTATTTGTTTTAAATCCTCATAGATTAAAACTTTCTTCAAAAGAAAACTTTTTGGTGGCAATAGCGGGATTAACTGGTGTAACTTTGTATCAATTTACAGAAAACCTTGCATTAGATTTTACAACTGCTTCCAATGTAAGTATTATTGTTGGAATTTGTCCGATTTTTACAGCCTTAACTAGCCAGATTTTTCTAAAAGAAAAGCATTTATCTTTTAATTTCTGTCTTGGATTTTGCCTTGCCTTTGTAGGAGTTGTTCTGGTAAGTTTTAATGGAAAAATCAATTTTAATTTAAGTCCCAAAGGCGATATTTTGGCATTGACTTCTGCAATTTGTTGGGGATTTTATTCATTATTTTTAACGATGATAAACAAAAAAGGCCACAACACAATTTTGATTACACGAAAAATCTTTTTTTACGCAATTTTATTTATGCTTCCACTGATGATTTGGGGAATTTTTTCAGAAAACCCAAAATCCACAGCCTATGTAGAACTTTCTGCCAGTTTGAACGCCGAACGATTTTCTTCTATATTAAATTGGATTTTACTTTGCTTTTTAGGAATTATTGCTAGTGGATTTTGTTTTGTAGCATGGAATAAAGCTTGTAATATTTTAGGAACAGTAAAAATTTCTACAGGGCTTTATTTAATCCCCGTAATTACGATTTTCTTTGCCGCAATTTTCTTAAACGAAAAAATCACTCTCATGGGAACCATTGGTTCAGCCCTAACGATTATAGGTTTATTTGTTTCTAGTAAAAAATAATACGAGTAAACAACTAATCTTCTTATATCTCTCGCAAGTTTTGTGAACAAAACTTGATTGTAAGCCAATGTCTTACTAACAGAACGCCAAAAGTTTGCAAAACACAAAAGATGCAGAAAATTATCACACGGATTGGAAATGTCTAACGACATTTCAGGTGATAAAGTAAATAAGTTGTACATCTCCGCCAATACTTATGGTGCACTTCATTTTTACGTATAACGCAAAAAGTTTGCAATAAGCAACAGTGCAGAAGAAAATACGTAGACGAAAAATGAAACTGCGTAGCATTGCAAGCGTAGCGCAGCACTAGCAAGCAGGTGCATTTTTCGGCGAGAGTATTTTCTTCTGGTACCAATATTTATTGCAAAATTGTGTAGAGTCCTATTTGCCTACACAGAAATTTGCAAAAATATTTCCTAAAATATCATCTGGAGTTGTTTCACCGGTAATTTCAGAAAGGAAAGATAATGCATCTTCTAAATCTTGAACAACTGCGTCCATTGTAAAATCTGCGCAAGAAACTTCCAAAGCGTGATTTACAGAATCTAAGGCTTCGTCTACGGCTTGTTTTTGTCGTTCTGAACCAAGACCTGCTTGTGTGCGTTCTGATTTTGTAGATTTTATAAGAGTGTTTTTCACTTCTTTAATCAAGTCTGAAATTCCAAAACCAGTTTTTGCACTAATTTTTACAGAATTTTCATCTAAATCAGAATTGTTTTGCAAAGCATCAATTTTATTCAAAACTTTTATTACAGGAATTTTTCCGTTAAAGGAATTGATAAAATCAATATCTTCTTGGGCTTCGGATTTTGTTGAGTCCACAAGATAAAGAATAATATCAGCATCTTGTGTTAAATCTTTTGTCATTTCAACACCGCGCTGTTCGATAACATCATCTGTAATTCTAAGACCTGCTGTATCAAAAAGTCGGGCTGGGATTCCGTCAAAAGAAACCCAACTTTCAATCCAGTCCCGAGTTGTACCTTCAATATCCGAAACGATAGCTCTTTCTTCCTTCAAAAGTGCGTTAAACAAACTAGATTTTCCTGCGTTGGTTTTTCCGCAAAGAATGATTCTTGCACCATATTGATAAAGTTTTTGACTTTGCCAACTTTTAGAA
>JAXJWW010000096.1:0-8236 GCA_036307825.1 Treponemataceae bacterium
CCCAAGCGGTTGTTGCAACTGAACCGCCTGCTCCTAAACTTTCTCTAAAAATATTTTTTTCTAAAACTTTTCCTAATGGGTAAATTGAAGATGTAAAATAAATATTTTTCCATTTGTAAGAAAAAATACTTGGATAAACTGTGCTTTCTGTAATCAAAGTTGTTTTTGATGTGTCTAAAAAATCCAAGTGGCGAGCGTTCCAATATTGCGGATCAACCATAATTGTAAATTCTGGTGTAATTCCATAATTCAAAACTGATTTTAATGCTGTGTCTACGCAAATTAAAATACTTCTCTTTTGAATTTCTTTTAGATATGGCAAAATATTTACAAGAGTTGGACCTGCGGCAATTACACAGGCGGATTTTCCTTTTGCGGAATTTTGCAAAAAATTTATTCCAGAATTTTTGCTAGTTTGCAAAAAGTTTTTGCAAGTATTTTTTATCCAAAGTTTTCCAAATCGTTTGTAAGTGTTTTCATTTATTTGTTGTTTTTGTTTATTTCGTTTGATTAAAGTTTCGATTGCGTCAAAATAATTTTTTTCATGTTCAATTTGATTTTGATTTTTTATAAAATGACAATTATCAAAACCTTCTTGTTCTAAAATTTGAATTACTTGTTGAGTTTCGGCTCCAAAAAGTGTGATAAGTTTTTCGTGAGAAAACAATTCAGAAAAATCAGTAAAAAAGAACGAAAAAAGTGCATAATTTACATCAGGTTCAATTAAGATTATTGTTTTTTCTGGAAAATTTTTGCAAGCTTCTAAAACTCCGTATCCTAAACCAAAACTGCAAAAAACAATTGTAGATTTTTCTTTACATTCTGAATTTGTTACAAGTGAAGATGCTTCTCTTTGTGGAGAGTAAAATGAATGCCAGTATTTTCCATTTTCTTTTGCTGTTAAAACTTTTGCTTTGCTTTCCACAACTTCAATTTTTTCATTACAAGTTGATAAAATTTCTTTTTCAGAAAAATTATTATCAATCATTTTTGAAAGTGATGGAAAGCGTTTTGCAAAGTGAATTTTATTTTTTTTGTAAAGTTCTTGTTTACTGAAGGTACAATTCAATTGTCATGTTCTCCGTAACTGGAGTTCCAGCCGGTGGATATTGAGAAACTACCCAACCAGAACCTTCAATTTTGATATTTATATCTTTTCTTGTTAACAATGGAGTTAATTCTCGTTTTGACATTCCCATAAAATTTGGAACAACAGAATTAATTTTTACAGAATTTGTTGGAGAAATTTCTATTTTTCCAGAGTGAGCAACTGAAGCTGCATTTGCTCGGGCAATCCCCAAGTGGTCGATAATTACATCAGCAGCCTCTCCGATAACAGGAGCAACGATTCGTCCTGCGTAAGTTTCACCTTTTGCTTTTGTAATTACGATGTACAAAATAATTTGAGGATTTTCAATTGGAAAAACAGCAACACAGTTAGAAATAAAATCTTCTTTACTATATCCACCGTTTTTTTCGTCAAGCATTTGAGCTGTTCCAGTTTTTACACCAATAGAAACATCTCCAAGTAAGGCTCGTGTTCCAGTTCCTTTGCGAGCAGTTGTTTCCATACAACTTAGCATGTAGTTTGCTGTTCTTTCAGAAATTATTTGTTCTAAAGGCTGAACTTGATGTTTGTAAGTTACATTTCCTGATTTATCATCAATGTGAGAAACTAAAGTGAGTTTTAAAGGTGTTCCACCGTTTGTAAAAGCAGTTGCGGCTTGAACCATTTGGATTGCAGAAACACTAATTTCTTGCCCTATAGAAATTGTTGGTTTTGAACGTCCAGACCAAAGTTTATCCGAAGTTGTTTTTACAGAACCTTTTGTTTCTCCAGGAAGTTCGATACCTGTTTTTTTTCCAAAGCCAAAACTTCGAATTCTCTGTAAAAAGTGTTCTGACTCAATTTTTTGACTCATTTGTGCTAATGCATCATTACAAGAATATTGTAAAGCTTGTCTTGCAGTCAAAGGACCATGTCTATCCAAACAAGTGATTTTTACTCGTTCTCCATTTGTGGAACGAACATCAAAAACTCCGTCGCAAAAGAATGTTTCGTTTTCTGAAATACAACCAGAATCAATAAATGATGCAACTGAAAACAATTTAAAAACAGAACCTGGTTCGTAAGCGTGAACAGCGGGAAGATCTTTTTTTTCTGCAATAGATGAACTTGGATATCGATTTAAATTTGCAGATGGCAAACTAATGTAAGAAAGAATTTCACCTGTTTTTGCTTGTGCTGCAATTAACATCAAACTTTCTGCTTGTGTGGTTTCCATTGCGTTACTTGCAATTTTTTCTAACTTATATTGAAGATTTGCATCTATTGTTAAGTAAATATCTTGTCCACGATTATCTGAACCTGGTTTATATTCTGGAGAAAGTAAACTTTGAAATGAATATTCAATTCCAGAAAGTCCGTTCCCTTCATTTCCCATAAAACCTACAACTTGTGATGCTAAAGCGTTTTCTGGATAAGTTCTTCCTTGTATTTTTTCAAATCGTAATCCGTATATTTTGTATTTTTCAATTAATGCCGAAACTTCGTCGTATTCACTTTGTTCCATCTTTTTTTTGATGTAAACGAAAGTAGGGGATGAGTCAAAAAGTTTCATGATATCATCTTTTGTAAGATTTAATGCAGGGGCTAAGACTTTTGCAGTTTTTCCCTTATCTTTAATTACTGAAGGAGTTGCACAAAGATGATAAAAATTTGTTTGAACTGCAAGTGTTTTTCCGTTTCTGTCTAAAATTGTTCCTCTTTCAACATTTTCTGCAGGAGGAGTAAAAACTGGAACTTTTTTAACAGAAAGTTTTCCGTATGAGAATAGAATATAAAAAAGCAGTACTGCTAGTACAGAAATGAAGAAAATAATTCGTCCTTTACTATAAAAACTGCTTATTTGCATAAAACCTTTCCTATGATATTTTTTACAGATACAAATCCGTAATTTCTAGAATCAACTGATTCAGCGTAATTGTCGCCGATTGCAAGAATCATTCCTTCTGGAACAAAATAACTATTTTTTATTCGCTGGAATTGTTCTTCTTTTAACGGAATATTTTTATTATTCACTTCCATATTATACTCTGAATCTTGATAAAATTCCAGAGGGGTAAATTCTGTTGCAATACATCGTTTAACGACCATTTTATCATTATACAAATAAATTACAACATCATTTTCTTTTGGTGTATCCCATTGTACTAAAAAGGAAGATGAAAAAGGTTGAACAATTCCGTAAGCTAATTTATTGATAAAAATAATTTCGCCGTCTTTAATGTTTGGCATCATTGAAGTTCCAGAAACTAAAACAATATCTAAAACAAAAAGTTTTATCAAAAAAGCAATTGTCAAAGTTATGAGAAAAATTAGTGGTAATGAAATCTGTTTTTTTGTTTTATTCATATTAATTTATTCTAATATCTAAAAAAAAAATTGTCGATAGTAATAGTATGCAGATATACAGTTATATAAATTCAAATATTTCAAATTCTACAGCAAGTGGAATTACATTAGATTCACTATTAAAATCTCAAAGACCAACAAAGATTAAACACAGTACTTCTAATTCAAAAAATTATGATGTTTCAAATTTTGGGGCTTGGGCAGTAGAACAAACTTTCAGAAAGTCAGTTTTTTCATTTGATGGTGTTATTTCATTTTTTAAAGACTTTATTCCAGCATTAACACATGCTTTTTCTAAAACAAAAGTTGTTTTTATTGTAATTTCAGTTTTATATGCGCTTGTTCTGTCTGTACCATTGGTAATGGATAAAATTCAATTACAAATGAAACCAGTTGAAATGTCTTCAATTTCAGAAACTGAAGGCGTTTTGTTGAATAAAGCAATGTTAGATTTTGTTTTTGCTGATAAATCTGAATATGTTGACGATAGCGGAAATATCAATTTAAGTGATTCTTCTATTGCTTTTGCTTTACAACCTGTTGAATTTCAAAAGTATACTGTAAAATCAGGTGATAATATTACAAGAATTTCTAAGAAATTTGGACTTTCAAATATTTCAACTTTGATTGCTGTAAACAATATTAATAATGCACGAAAATTACAAGTTGGTGAAGTTCTTAAAGTTCCTTCAACTGATGGTGTTATTCATACTGTAGCAAAAAATGAAAATCTAAATGGAATCGCATCAAAATATGGAATTGCAGTAGAAACTTTGCTAGATGTAAATGATTTATCAACTTCAGTTTTAAGTGTAGGACAAAATCTTTTTATTCCTGGCGCTAGATTGGATTCTTATTCTTTGAAAATGGCTTTAGGAGAACTTTTCAAATGTCCTATTACAGCAAAATGGAGACTTTCTTCACCTTATGGAAATAGAGCCGATCCTTTTACTGGAGTTAAAAAATTTCATACAGGAATGGATATGGCAGCACCTACAGGAACACCAGTAAAAGCAGCTCTCGATGGAAAAGTTGTTGCAGTTTCTTTCAATCAGGTGTATGGTAATTATGTAATTATTAGTCATATAAATGGATATCAATCATTGTATGCACACTTACATACAGCAACTGCAAAAGTAGGGCAGAGAATTAATCAAGGTGAAAAACTTGGACTTGTAGGAAGCACTGGCTATTCAACTGGTCCTCACCTTCACTTTACAGTTTACAAGAACGGAAAACTTGTAAATCCACAAGAGTTGATAAAATAGTTTATGTAAATTTTAAGGAATTAAATTATGAAACAAAAAAGCATAGCTTTGTTAATTTATGTATTTTTATCTTTTGGACTTTTTGCTCAAATAGAATTTGTAAATTTTGATCTAAATAATCACAACAATTTACTTTTTTCTGTAGAACATACTCCTATTGTAGAATCTGATTACGAAGCTTTGTTTTTTATGTCTTTGGATAAAGATATTTATCAGTCTTCAATTAACATGAATGATAGTAATCCAAAATTATTAACTTGTTATCCAGAAAAAATTGAAATTCTACAAAATGCAAATATTTATCAATTTAGAAATCGTTACGGAACTGCTCATTATAACGCTAAAGAGAATTCTTTAACTTGGGTAAAACGGGCAAAAGAACTTGAAATTTCTTCTACATCATTTATTCCTGTTTTTCATGATAGACTTTCCCCTTTGTCTGTTAGCCCAGATGGAAAATACATTTTTTATATTGAGCAAACTTCTTCTGCAAAAGGAAAGTTGGTTGTAAAATCTGTAGAAACGAATTCTATTTTTGTTGTAGCTACTGATGTTGAATATGGCTATGATTACATTCCCGTAAAATGGAATGAAGATTCATCTATTGCTGTATATGAAAATAAAGGTCATTTGTATTTTTGCAATTTTAAAGATTCAAAGTTTTCAAAACAACTTCCAGAAAAATATAGAAGTGTTGGCGATGGTTCAATAAATAATATTTATTGGGCTGATAAAAATCTTTTGATGTATATAAATCACGATTTAGTTTATGCAATTTCTGCTGATGAACTTTATACTCGTGCTTTATATTCAGATTTGATTGGAACAGGAAAGATTGTAGGACGACTTCCTTCTTCTTTTGTTTCTTCTGATGATAAATTCTGGACAAGTGAAGATGGTCAATCAATTGTTTTGTTGCAAGATAATAGAACTCTTTGGTACATGGAACTTTCTGGAACTGATTTTAATTTTGTAACAACTCTATTTTCTTATCCCTTTGTAACTGTTCCTGGAACTGCTTTAAAATTTGATGTTTTTTGGACAAATGCAAAATCCGGAAAAGTAATTCAATATCCTGTTATTTGGTTGGAAATGCTTCGAGATGGAACATCAGAAAGTTATGTTTACAAATTAATAAGAAGTGACCAGACAAATCTTGCTTATTTTGAATCTTTGCCAATTCCTATTTTTGCTAAACAACTTAAACTTTCTCCAGATAAAAAGTATATCTCTTTTGTTAGTGATAAAGTTTTTAATGTTTACGATTTATCAACTTGGACTTCAAAATATACTTTTACAGAAGAACCAATTTCTTCTTACGCTTGGATTGATAACTCAAAACTTTTGTTAGGTGGAATTGAAACTGTTCGAATTTGGAACTGTGTTTCTAATTCTTCAAATATTTTATTTTTATCTCAAGCATCAAAATTTGGTTGGGACGGTGAATCTAATACTGTTTTAGCATCAAATAAATTAGGTTTTTTTGAATATAATAATGATTTAGGAACTTGGTCAAAAACAAATAAAAATATTTTTAGAACTCAATCAAGTAGAAATAGTAAATGGCGAATTTTCATTGATAATAGTTCAAATGATGTTTTCAAAAATTCTTTGTTTGGACGAGAATTGAATGCTGAAAGTTTTAATGTTTCTTTTTTTGAACAAACAGGTAAAAAATCAAATTACAGTAAACCTCGGGTTGCATTAACTTTTGATGCTCTTGATAATGCAGATGGTTTAACACCTATTCTTGCTTCTCTTTCTCGTTATGGTGTAAAATCAAGTTTCTTTATTAATGGTGAATTTGTTCGTAGATTTCCAACCGGTGTAAACGAAATTTTAAAAGCAGGTCATCAATGTGGTTCAATGTTTTTTTCTCCATATTCACTTCAAGATGATAATTTTAAATTTACAGAAAATTTTATTCGTCGTGGTTTAGCTCGTAACGAAGATGATTTTTTCGAAATTACAGGTAGTGAACTTTCGTTAATTTGGCACATGCCTAATTATTATTTAACGAATACAATTTTAAAAGCTGGTGAAAAATCTGGTTATATTTGGATTGATAAAGGTCTTGCTACTCAAGATTATGTAACTTATGAAAAATCTTTAGAAGAAGAAATTCAGTATTTGTCTACTTCTGAAATTATTGATTATGTAATTGAAAATTTAGAGCCAGGTTCTATTATTCCAATTTCAGTTGGAATTGCTTCTGGAACTCGAGGTGATTATCTTTACGATAAACTTGATGTTCTTATCAGCGCAATTCTTTCTGAAGGATACGAAATCGTAACTGTTTCTGAATTGTTTAACTTAAAATAAATTATAAAAAAAATAACCTTTGAAAATAAATTTCAAAGGTTATTTTTTTTAGTTTGGAACAAATCGATAAAACTAAAACAAATTGTAAATTTTTCCGTAGAGTTTTACAAAAATATTTCCTTCAGAAATTGAACGGTCTGCAACTAAAGGAACAGTTTCTAGTAAATATTCTCCAAGATAATATTCAACTTTTCCGTATTGATGTCCGCAATTTATTGGCGCTGAAATTTTTTCGTCAATAATAACATTTCTTGAAAGTTGAAGTAAGTTTCCGTTTTCATCTTTTAAATTTGGAATTGTAATAAAGTGATTATCCAAAATTGCTTCAGTTAACACAAATGATTTTTCTTTTCCACTTGGTGCAATTGAATTTACTTTGAAACAATCCAAAACTTTTTCGCTCCTAAAAAGTGCAAATCCCCAATCCATAATTGAAAGACTGTCTTCTGTGCGATATTTATTTCCTTCAAGACTTCCGTTTCCTGGTCCACCCATTGTAACAGAAATCAATCTTGTTCCGTCGCGTAAAACTGTTAAAGATAAATTATAACCTGATTCATCAATGTAACCTGTTTTTAATCCGTCGGCTCCGGGAATAACATCTAAACTTCGGTTTGTTGCTTTTTGTGTAATTGGCATTGTTCCTTCAAGTGGAACTCCGTTTACTTTTGCATCTTCATAATCGATATAAGGTGCAAGATTATGTTTTTTAGGATAAGTAAAACTTTTTATAGAATGATATTTTTGCAAAGATTCTGGAAATCGTGTAACATAACTTCTTGAAAAAATTGCAAACTCTCTGGCAGTTGTAAGATTATTTTCGCTATAACCAGAAGATTCTACAAATCGAGTTTTTGTAAGTCCTAAATCTTGAACAACTTTATTCATTTGTGCTATACAATTTTCCATTGTTCCAAAAAGTGTCATTGCAACTGCAACCGCTGCATCATTTCCAGAAACAACATTCATTCCAATTAAAAGTTCTTCAAAAGTTACATTTTGATCTTTCCCCAAAAACATCAAAGATGAATGAGGTGGTGCATTTATTGCCCAAGACTCTGGTGGCAAATCAATTTTATCAGTTAATTTTATTTGACCTTTTTCTAACGCATCCAAGGCAAGATACATCAAAACAACTTTTGTCATTGAAGCAGGTGGAATAACTTCGTCAGCATTTTTTTCGTACAAAATCCAACCTGTTGCAGCATCAATTAAAATTCCAGATTTGGCA
>JAXJWW010000097.1:0-30961 GCA_036307825.1 Treponemataceae bacterium
CAACAGTAAATTCAAAGTCTTCTTGTGATGTTACAGGAATTGAAAAATCAACCTCAGAAATTATAGAATCATCATCGTCTGTTTCTCCTGAATTACCAGTACCTGAATTTCCGCTATTATCATCAGCGATTTTAACAAAAATAGTCTCTATTTTAATATTACTATCAGGATTATTAATAGATTTTAGAGCTGTTTTTTCTGAATTAGTAAAATTTTCAATAGTATCGCCAAAAGTCAAATAACCAGAAACAAATTGTTCATAAGTAATTGCGCTATACCCTGCTGAAATTTCATTTAAACTTTCTTTTGATGCAACCATTGTTATAGTTAAATTTGCATCATCAAATGTAAATTCGTATTCAGGCACACTAGTAGGATATTGTTGTTTTGCTTGTTCATAACTACTAAAATACTGAGAAGCATAAGTTACAATTGTTTCATGTTTTTCAGCAATTGCTTGTATACTTGATGTTGGTAAAGTTTCTGTAATAGTAAAAACTAATTTAGAAGTGGTAGTTTGTATCATAGAATCAAGACTACCTTGTTTACTAGTCTGTTCACATAACCAAGTTCCAACAGTAAATTCAAAGTCTTCTTGTGATGTTACAGGAATTGAAAAATCAACCTCAGAAATTATAGAATCATCATCGTCTGTTTCTCCTGAATTACCAGTACCTGAATTTCCGCTATTACCAGTATCATCTGGGGTTTCACCGTTCCCTGTATTGCCTTCCATTTGTGATACTTTAGGATACAATGCAATATCTCTTGTTATCACAAAAGGGAATGTAAGAGGTTGTGTTGTTTCATAATCTAAATACCAACCTTCCCAAATATATCCATATTCTTTAACTTCTTCTGTTAAGTCAGGTATATCACTTTCTTTGATTAAGGTGCCATAATCAAAAGTTTTTTCGTTAATAAAAGCATTACCGTAAAAAATAATTTTACATTTTTTATCTAAGATAAATTTTGCATAAAAAGTTACATCAGAATTTACAACGTGTGGAAATGTTGCTTTTTGTGTAAACAATGAATCTAAATACCAACCTTCTAATTGAACATCTTCAAAAGTTATTTCTTCTGTCGAAAATAAAAATCCTTCTGGTAATTTCATTGAACCTTGTGCAAATGGGTACGCTGAAATTGAAACTGTGTAATAAGTATCAATTTTTTCTACTGTTGGTATTTGAATTTGTGAATTTTCAGGTGTTGTAAGTTCAACATTTTCTGTCGTTTTTTCAATTTTAACATCTTCTGATTCAATTTCAACAGTTGCAGTTTCATCTGATTCTGCTAAAATTTTTTCAACATTTGCACTTCCTGAAAGAATTAGTTTTTCAACATCATATGAAATTTGTACATTTTTAAAAGTTGCTTTTTCATCAGTACTATCAAGTTTACAGTCTGTTTTGATTTGAACATTTTTTACAGTTGCTGTTTTGCTTTGTCCTTCTGCATTACTTCCTTCTTCATTTGAAGTTGCAGCTTCCAAAACAACTCTAACATTTTCTTTTTGTACAAAAAGATTAGTAACTGTTGTACTTGAAATATGAATTGAATTTGCACCACCACCGTTTACATAAATGGAATCAATTTCATAACAGTTTATGATATTTAAATCCCCATCTTGTATTTTTTCATCGGCAATAATGCTGTTTATGTTTCTAAGATTTAATAATTTTGCACCAGTTGTTTCTACGGTAAAAGTTCCGTCTTTGGCATCACCATTTTTAATTGTAATTGCTTTAGAAATTGTGTAAGATTCACCTTCTGTAATAGAAAGTTTTTCTACTCCTAAATCAATAATATCCCCAGCTTTTGCTTCTGTAATTCTATCCTTTAAGGATTTTGCAATCCCCCCCCTGTACTAGGTGTATCTGTTGGGTTTGTTTCTGTAGAATTATCACCAGTTCCATTTTCAGGTTGAATTAATGGATTTCCTCCTGTTGAATCGCCACATGCTGTAATAAAAGCTAAAATGCTTAAAACAGCAAGCAAAGTTAAAAAGATTTTTTTCATCTTTCTTGCTCCTTTTATGATAATTTTCGTAAAATATAAAATACGACCACTTATTTTAACATATTTTTGAATAATTTGCAAAAAAATTATATTTATTGTAAAATAAAGTATGTTTGTAATTGCAGAAATTGGAACTTCTCATGAAGGTTCTTTGGACAAAGCAAAATTATTGGTGGAAAAAGCAAAATATGCTGGGGCAAACTGCGTAAAATTTCAATGGGTTTATGCTGATGAGATTTTACATCCAGATACAGGCTTTGTAAATTTACCAACTGGCAAAATTCCTCTTTATCAAAGATTTAAAGAATTAGAAGTAAATCCTGATTTTTTTTATAAACTACGGGAATTTTCATCTGAATTAGATATTAAATTTATGTGTTCACCATTTGGACCTAAAAGTCTTGTTGAATTATTGCAGATAAATCCAGATTATATCAAAATTGCTTCTCCAGAATTGAATTATATTCAACTTTTGCAATTATTAAATGAAAAAAATGTTAAAAACATTCCAGTTGTTTTATCAAGTGGAGTTTCAAAAATATCTGATATAGAAAATGCTTTAGAATGTTTTTCATTAACTGAAAATATCACACTTCTTCATTGTGTAACTTCTTATCCTGCTCCCGAAACTGACTATAATTTAAATTTGATTAAGAATTTAAGCAATATTTTTGGAATTAAAACTGGAGTAAGCGATCATTCTTTAAATCCCTACATTGTTCCTTTATTAAGTTTTTATTGTGGTGCTTCTATGTTAGAAAAACATATCACTTTAAATAACGATGATTTAGGTTTAGATGATCCAGTTGCATTGAATATTAAAAATTTTAAAATGATGACAGATGCAATTAATCAGGCAAAACTTATTTCAAAAAATGATTTGCTCATAGAATTAAAAAATCATTTTGGAGATATAATTGAACAAACTCTAGGTTCAGGAAAAAAAGAACTTGCTCTTTCTGAAAAAGAAAATTACACAAGAACAAATCGTTCTTTGCGATTTGTAAATGATTTATTTCAAGGAAGTATTATTTCTGAGAATGATATTGGAATTTTACGAACAGAAAAAATTTTAGAAGTTGGGTTACATCCTTCATTCTTAAAATTCTTTGTAGGAAAAAAAGTTTGTAAAAATATTAAATCTGGTGATGCTGTAAATTGGAGTTGTTTAATTGAAGATTAGAAAAAATTTTATTTTTGTTTTTTTGTTATTTATTATTTCTACATTTACATTTTCTCAATCTTATATTATCAATTCTGTTGATTATGAAATTACAGGTAAAACAAAAAAAGAATATTTAGAAACAAAATTAAATATACAAGTAAACCAAGAATTTAAAACAGAAAATGACTTGAAAGCATACATTGAAGAAATAAAACAAAAATTAGATAATTTACGAGTCATCGAAAGTTACGAAATTTTAACTGAAATTATTTTAGATGAAAATTATTTTGTAAATTTAATAATTAAAACAGTTGATACAAAAAATTTCATAGCACTTCCCTATCCTAAATATGATTCTAATGAAGGTTTAGTTTTAAAAATTAAATTACGAGATTCAAATTTATTTGGCACAATTTCTGTTTTAGATGCAGAACTTTTGTATGCTTATACAGAAAAAAAAGATCACAAAATTGGAACGATTTTTGATTTTAATGTTCCTATTTATTTTAATAATATAGGTTTAAATTTATTTTCTGAATTTGAATCTTCATATTTTATCAACGAAAAAAAATTTTTATTTGATACAGAAACAGGTTTTGAATTTTATTTTCCGATAATAAATCCTATTGTAAAATCTGGTTTAAATCAAACTGCTGATTTTAACACAAATAAAACTTTGTTTAATGAATGGTATTTATCGGAATGTTTTTTTGTAAAACTTCCATTTTATTTTTATGATTATACTTTTTCTGTTATTACAAATTTACAAATAGAAGTTATACCAAATATTAAGTTTTCCAATCAAATAGGTTTTAATTTAAATAAAAATTCAGTTAATTGGATTGAAAATTTTAGACAAGGATTTTTTATTGATTCATCATTTTATTTAAATTTATTTTATAAAAACTTTGAATATAATTTTACTTTTGAAAATAATTTAACTTATTATAAAAATTTTAATAATATCGCAATTGCAACTAGATTAAATATATTTTTAAATCCAATTGATAATATTGTAGGTTCTTATATTCGAGGAATTACAGATTCTGAATTAATCTCTAATTTAGGTTTTATGTGTAATTTTGATTTACCAATTTCTATTATAAAAATAAACAAAAACAAATGGTATGATTTTGAACTTCAACTTTCACCTTTTATTGATTTTGGTTATGCAAATAATTTTGTAATTACAGGCGGTTTAGAATTCTTAGTTTATCCACAAATTACAAGAAGTTTACAACTAAGGGCAAGTGGTGGAATCAGTAAAAATGATTTAGAAGTTTTTATTGGAATAGGTTTATTTTATTAAAAATAAAATGAAACTTGAACTGATAAAATAAAACTATTCTGCAAAACGTTTTAATTTTTCGCGACTTGTTTTTTGCCAATGTTCTTCTGGTGAATAAATTATATTATGAGTATACATTTCTTTTGCAAATTCAATTTGATTATTTAATTCTACTGCTTGTGCAAAATTAAAAAATCCTTGCCAAACTTTGTTTTTTATTCCCCAATTGATAATATCAGAATATTGCGTTGCTAAATAATAAAAATGATTAAAATTTTTGTAGGAATATTCTAACTCTCGTTCTTTTAAGATTTGTTCAATTCTTGTTACCGAAGTTAACATTCCCATTATAGAAACTTCCAATAGTTTTTCTTTCATATTTTTTTCTAAATATAATTGTGCTAATTGAAAATAAGCATTTATACTATTGTAGGAATCACATCGATATAAGAGAAAAAATTTATCTAAATCCATTCCAGATTTTAGATTTTTTATTACTGATGTTAAAAATCCAGAGATTTTTCCATTAACGTAAAAATTTTCATCATCAGAAACAATCAATAATAAAGTTTTTTCGTAATCGGCTAAATTATTTTGAATTTTATACAAGGAAGCTAATTCATAAAGAATATCATATTTTTCCATTGGAATATCTAATTTATCAGAATTTTTCCAAGCTTCAATATAAAACTGTTTTGCTAATTCAAATTCACCTTCAAGTCTGTAAATTTTTGCTTCTAAAAAAGATGCTTCTGGATAAATATAAAATGTTTTATAATAAGAAACTATAGCTTGAATTGAATTATTAAAATAACTAGTACCTTTCAATGTAACAATATCATTTATAACTTTGACAGCTTCTGTAGAATTTCTTTCTATCAATATTTTTTTTACAACATCAATGTTATCACCAGCTTTTTGAACAGCCATAGGTTTTAATGCTTGTTCCAAAGTATCAACATACCATTGAGATTCTTTTTTTCGATTTATCTTAGCAATTTGTACAAGGTTAGCTGCTCTTGAATAATTTTTAGAAACAAAAGCTGCATCTGCCTTTTCTAAAACTCGCCAAGAAAAATCAGATTCATTAGCATGTGGACTAGATAAAGATTGAGTAAAAAAATATGTTGTTATTAAAAAAAAGCAAAGTGTAAAAGTTATAAATTTTTTCACAAATTATATAATTCCTTTCTAAATTGGTTATCGGCATTTTCCATTAAATTTTTAAGACGCATTTTTTCATCTTTTATTGACATATCAGCTCTCATGGTACAACAGATTTGTCCGTGTTTGAAAATCATTACTGAATCCCCTGCACCACAAATTCCTAAATCTGCGTGTTTTCCTTCCCCAGGTCCGTTTACAACACAACCCATAACCGCTACAGTAATATTTTTATTTAAAGATAACAATTCAGTTTGCCATCTAGTTACAAAGGAATGAACATCAAAGCCTAATCGACCACATCGAGGACAGGAAATCAATTTTACACCATCAGGTCTTTTTCCTGTTTCCCGTAAAATTTCTCGTCCAGTTATAACTTCATTCATTGGCGTATCTGAAAGACTAACTCTAATTGTAGAACCGATATTTTCATTTAACAAATGAGTAAAAGCAATTGTTGATTTTACAACTCCACTAATTAAAGGTCCTGCTTCTGTAACTCCAATATGAAGAGGAATATCAAATTTTGAAGCAAAACTTTCATTGGCTAAGATTGTTTCTTCTACAGAAGATGCTTTCATTGAAACAACTACAGAATCAAAATTTAATTCGTTAAAAATTTCTGCTTCTCTAGCGGCTGTTAAAGCTAAACCTTCTGCTCTTGTAATTTGTTTATTATTTACTCTTTCAAGAATATCCCTAGGTAAGCTACCTGAATTTACACCAATACGAATGGCAGCACCTTTTTCTTTACAAGCATTTACTACTTTTTCAACATTTTCTCTACTTCCGATATTTCCTGGATTTATTCGGATTTTTGCAACATTTCCTTTTAAACATTCCAAAGCAAGTTTATAATCAAAGTGAATATCTGCTACTAAAGGCATGGAAGTATTTTCTGCAATTAAACACAAAGCCTTTGCACTTTCCATATCAGGAACTGCAAAGCGGATTAAATCACATCCAACACGAGAAAGTTCATCAATTCTTGTTAAAATAGAATCGAGGGCATTGTTATCCGACAGAACTGGGATAATGCCCTCTTTCCACATAGTTTGTATTGAAACAGGTGAAGTTCCACCTATTTCAATACGCTTTGTTTTACCTAAACCACCAACAGATACAGTTTGTGGAATTTTATATTTCATTTGTAAAACCTAAGTTTAGTTACACATACCGAATGAGAATGCCATTGCGAACAAAGCTACAGTTTCACAAAGACCAACAACTGTGATGTATTGAGCAAAACCTTTTCCTGTTTCACCTAAAGCATCAGAACCTGCAGCACCTGCTTTCCCTTGGAAAATTGCTGAGAAAGCCATAGCTAAACCTGAGAAAACACCAACACCTAAGTACAATAATGCATTATCTGGAGCCATTCCAGCTGCAACGGCACTGATATTTGCTAATGCTGCAGCTCTAAGGCGTCCCATCAAAAGGAATCCATAGATTGTTTGTGTAAGAGGAGCACCAGCAAAAACGACAAGTATAAAAGGAGCTGGTTTGTTATTCATGTAACAACGTTTCCATGCACCAATAGCAGCTTGTCCAGCAAATCCAATACCAAATGCAGACCCGATAGCTGCAATTCCCATAACTACAGCAGCACCTAATAAACCAAGATTCATAATAATCTCCTAAAAAAAGTCAATGAGGAAATTTGCTTGAACCTACGGTGCAAATACAATTTCCGAGTTGACTTTTTACGCTGTTTCGCAACAAAGTGAGAAACAGCAAATATAATATTTGAAAAGTTTGCAACGCAAACTTTAGATAAAAACTTCGACGCCATTTTAGGAGGAGTTTTTATCATATCTCCTTATTGTGTTATTTTTATAAAAACACTAAATTACAAAATTTATCTTTACGCTATTTTTCAGCGAAAGGTTTATAACTAAATCCAGACCAAGACATTCCTAGGTGACTGGAAAATTCCAAAGTATTTAATCGAACACCATGAACGATAACTGACAATACATTCAATACCATGTTCAATCCGTGACCGAAAACCAATAATAAAATTCCTGCAAAAATCAATAATCCACCAAGTGTTGGT
Organism: Treponemataceae bacterium; assembly: GCA_036307825.1. GTDB lineage: Bacteria > Spirochaetota > Spirochaetia > Treponematales > Treponemataceae > RGIG9060. The sequence continues at coordinate 7,696 of JAXJWW010000097.1, forward strand.
CCAGCCATTTCATTTACAGTTTGAGCAATTGCAGCACCAGCAAGTCCTACAGCCCAAAGTCTGATATATGATACAATATCACTGAATACATTTACAACACCAAGTAATACAGAAATAATATTTTTACAACTTTCCAAAATTGATTTGATTACACTTCCTTCGTAATTTGCAAATACAAAGTTTAGAACAAATCCTACTCCAATCAAAGGGAACATTATAGTTGCAACTGAAATTCCTGTCTTTGCAAATTCAACATTTGAACCTAATGCAAGTGGAACATCTGCAATATCCAAATTGAAAGGAAATCTTACACCATTTACAACCATGTTTAATACAAGGTAGAAAATTCCCCAAAGCAATAGTAAAGAACCTAAATCACCTAAAAATTTTGGAGATTTGATATTTTTTATAATTGCCATAAGGTGTGCAATAGAAAGATGTATTAAAGCTAAAGAGAAACAGAAAATCTGTAAGTTCTCTGTAACTAAGTTTGTTGGTAAACTTGATGCATTAGAAATATAATTCCAATCAAGTGAAAACAAAATTGGTTTTAATGTTTCTGGCAACAATTCAGGTTTTAAACCAAACCAGTTACAAGTTAAAGCTCCCCACATTGTAGTTGATAAACCTAAAAGTAAAAGCAAGTACAATGGGGCTGGAGGTGATTTTCGTTTTACGATATTTGATAAGAACATTCCAAATGAAGTTATTACCAAAAGTAATCCGTATCCACCATCTCCAAAAATCATTCCAAAGAATACACAGAAGAACAACAAAAACCAACTGGAAATATCATATTCTCTATAACCAGGAACTGTTCCTAAAAAGTCAGAAACTGGATAAATCAAACTTACAAATTTATTATTTTTAAGTTTTGTTGGAACTTCATCTTCTTCTGATGGGTCGTCTGCTAAACAAGCCCAGTGATTTTCTTTTGCAGTTTTTTGAACAATAGATAATTCATCGGCAGGAACATAACCTGTAAGCCAAGCTAAATTTGCTTCAGTTCCTTCTTCTGCATCTGTTGCCATTCCAGAGTAAGCATTTTCAAATTCAATATCTTTTGCAAAAACTTTCATTGTATCTTTGATACTTTGAATATAGCAAACATTTTTTTGAAGTTCTTTTTCGATAGAAGAAATTTCCTTTCGATATTTTACACAACTTTCAGAAAGGTCGGCAGTACTCATTTCTGGATTTAAAACTTGCAAATATTCAGAAGTTAATGATTCAGGTTTTGAGCCATCTTCTGAAACTACTAAAAATCTAACCTGAGTTTTATCGCTATTAACATAAACATAGTTTACGTCTTCTGGAATTTTTTTGTAAGCATCAGTTGAGCATTCAAAAGGAAGTAAGTTGATTCCTTTTTCTGCAAGATAAGAAAAATCATCTGGATTAAAACCACCCCAAGCAGCAAGTCGTTCCAGTTCCCTACTTGCTGTAGAAAGTTCTTCAATATAATTTTTCTTTGTTTCGTTTAACTCAATTATCTGATTTACTTTTTCTACAACATTTGAAGAAGATAATTTTTTTTGTTCGATAGTTTTTTTGTCATATTTAATATCAGACAAAAACATCAAAACTTCTTCAAGTTTGTTATATGTATCTTTTAACTGAGATAATTTTTCGCTTGAACCATAAATTTGCTCTAAATGCACAACACCAATTTTGCGTAATTCTTTTAGAGCTTCTTTTTTGGCATCATTAGTTACAACAAAGGAAACTTTTTTCATTGGTACAATCATACTTCTGTCTCCTCAGTTATTTTTTTTGAAACATTTTCAAGGTTTTTCTTAGAGATTTTTCCTCGTACAACTGCTGCAACTTGTTGGTCTCCAAGATAAACTGAAATTCGTTTAATATTTGCTTTTGTTTCTGGAATTTTAACCTTTTCAAAAAGATTAACTCGCTGAGTTGTAACTCTTAACTCAAGTGTTAAAAGTCTTACTTGTTCATCAAGAACATCAGCTTCTAAATCATAAGAAAGTGCTTTTTCCATTCTGTCGGCAGCTAAATCAATCCAAAGAGGCTTTAAATACAAGTCATAATCCCCTCTTGAAAAATCTGCCCCTTCATAAACAGGAATTGTTACACCAGCAATATTTCCAGTTCCTTTACGGATATTTGTAACCTTTACCATAGACGGATCAAAAGCATCTTCTTCACCAAAAACAGCAATCCAACGAGTAAACTCAGCTTCTAATGCTTTTCGTTTAGCACGAACTTCTTTTGCACGAGCATCAATTGAGCGAATTTCTGTTTGTAATTGTTGCTTTTTTAGAGTTAAAGTCGGAAGATACCTTTGATACATTTTAAGGGCATCTTTTTGAGTTTTTAACTCATTTTTTGTTAGCTTAATTGTAGCCATCTATCACCCTCAAATTTATTTTTTAGGCCAATACTGTTCAATAAGTTCTGACTTAATACCAGTTTCTTCTTTACTGAAACATTCAGAAAGAATTTTCCAACCTAAATCCAAAGCACTTTCTAGTGGAATGTTGATAGAAAGGTCCATCATTTCTTTTTCAAACATTTCACCGTATTTCAAAAGCTTTTCGTCCCAATCAGACATCATAAATCCCATGGATTTCTTTTCGAGAGTGTCTTTGTAAGAAGAATACAGTCTAATCATACCATCCATCAAGGCACGATGGTCATTTCGAGTTTTTCCGTTAACATTCTGTTTAAGACGAGAAAGACTTCCGAAAGGCTCAATTCTTCCACCTTTTAGATAATACTGCCCTTCTGTAATATATCCTGTGTTATCTGGAACTGGGTGAGTAACATCATCACCAGGCATTGTTGTAACGGCAAGAATAGTTACAGAACCAGCATCATCAAAATCAACAGCTTTTTCGTAACGAGCAGCTAACTGAGAATACAAATCTCCTGGATATCCACGATTTGAAGGAACTTGTTCTTGTGTAATTGCAATTTCTTTCATTGAGTCTGCAAAGTTTGTCATATCAGTTAGAAGAACAAGAACATCTTTTCCTTGCAAAGCAAATTGTTCTGCAACTGCCAAACTCATATCTGGAATTTTTATACATTCTACAGTAGGGTCAGCAGCAGTATGAACAAACATAACTGTTCGGCTTAAAGCACCACAGTTTTCAAGTTCGCTTTTAAAGTAAAGATAATCGTCGTATTTTAATCCCATTCCACCAAGAACGATAACATCAACTTCGGCTTGCATAGCAATTCGTGCTAAAAGTTGATTGTAAGGTTCACCTGAAATTGAGAAAATAGGTAATTTTTGAGAAACAACCAATGTGTTGAACATATCAATCATTGGAATACCTGTACGAATCATTCGTTTTGCCATAATTCGTTTTGCAGGATTTACAGAAGGTCCACCAATTTCAACTAGGTTATCTTGCAAAGCAGGTCCATTATCTCGAGGATTTCCTGAACCATTAAAGATACGACCAAGCAAATCTTCTGAAAAGCTAACTTGCATTTCGTGACCAAGGAATCTAATTTTATCTCCTGTTGAAACACCTCGTCCACCAGCAAAAACTTGCAAAGAAACCAAGTCTCCATCAATTCGGTTAACCTCTGCTAAAGATTTTCCAAAAGATGTTTCAATTTCTGCTAATTCATTATATTTTACACCAGTAGCTCTTACTGTTATAACGCTACCGATAATTGATTCGATTTTGCTATAAACCTTATTCATTATTCACCCTCCTTAAGAAGTAATGAAGCTTTTGACTCAAGTTTTCCTGACTTTTCAGAATAGAGAGAGTCAATTTCGCTTTCAAGTTTCTTAAAGTCATCACTTTGCCAAACTGAATAATTCCAGTCAATAAATTTTTGTCTTAATTGGTTAAAATATGTACGAGCTTCATCTTTTGTATTTAATTCAAAATTTGAACCTAATACTTTTAAGATTGCTTTGTAAACATAAGTTTGTCTTTCAACATCAGCGGCAGCATCAACTTCATCAAATGAGTTTTGTTGAAGATAAACTGAATCCAAGAAATTTCCTTTTAGATAAACGATAAAGTCATCTAAACTTGTTCCTTCTTCACCAACAACTTTCATCATTGATTCAACATCAGTACCGTTTTTAAGATATGAACGACCATATTCTACCCAATCTTGTCGAATAACACTTTTGTATTTTGACCAAGAATCTAATGGGTGAATTGCAGGATATTTACGAGCATCTGAGCGTTCTCTTGAAAGACCATGGAAAGCACCTACAACTTTCAATGTTGCTTGTGTAACTGGTTCTTCAAAGTTACCACCAGCAGGACTTACTGTTCCACCAATTGTAACAGAACCGATTGAACCATCATTTAAGCGAACAACACCTGCTCTTTCATAGAATGATGCGATATATGATTCCAAATATGCTGGGAAAGCTTCTTCTCCCGGAATTTCTTCAAGACGACCAGACATTTCGCGTAAGGCTTGTGCCCAACGGCTTGTTGAGTCAGCAAGAAGAAGAACATTTAAGCCCATTTGTCTATAATATTCTGCTAATGTTACACCTGTGTAAACTGAGGCTTCACGAGCAGCAACTGGCATAGAAGAAGTATTACAGATGATAATAGTTCTTTCCATAAGTGTTTTACCAGTTCTAGGGTCAATCAATTCTGGAAATTCTTTAAGGATTTCAACAACTTCACCAGCTCGTTCTCCACAAGCAGCAACGATAACGATATCAACATCGGCATTACGGCTTGTTGTGTGTTGCAAAACAGTTTTACCAGCACCGAAAGGACCAGGAACGCAATATGTTCCACCTTTTGCTACAGGGAAGAATGTATCGATAAGACGAATTTTTGTAACCATTGTTTCTTCTGGTTTTAGTCGTTCTGCATAACAGTCAACTGCTCTTTTTACAGGCCAAGAGAAACTCATTGTTACATTGTGTTCTTTGCCTTTTTCATCAACAAGAACAGCCATTGTGTCTTTTAATTTATAATTTCCAGCTTCTGCAACTGATTTAACTGTGTATGTTCCGTAAAATCCGAAAGGAACCATAATTTTATGAGAGAAAGTTCCTTCTGGAACAGAACCGATAAAATCACCACGACGAACCACATCGCCAACTTTTGCAATTGGTGTAAAATCCCATTGAGTGTCGTCTGGAACTGGATCCAAATAAATACCTCTTTCAAGGAAGTATCCTGCTTTTTCAGCTAATTGTGGAAGTGGATTTTGTAATCCATCAAAAACTTGTCCCATAAGACCAGGTCCAAGCTCAACAGAAAGAAGTTCTTTTGTAAATACAACTTCATCCCCTGTTGAAATTCCCTTTGTCATTTCAAAAACCTGAAGCTGTGCTTGTCCTCCGCGGATACGAATGACCTCACTTTTCAAGCTTTTTCCAGCTACTTCTACATAGCCTACTTCATTTAGAGCAACATCACCATCAAATTTTACACTAATCATGTTACCATTAACAGCGACTACTTTTCCTTTTGTATCTGTCATGTTGATTCTCCAAGTATTCTATCATATATCTTTCGATATGAAGCCATTCCAGCTTCTTCATTAAATTTTTTTACTCGATTTGCAAGTTTAAGTTTGAGTCCATAAGCAATAACTGCTTCATCAGAAAAATTATCAAAAGGTAGGACATTTGATAAATAAATAATTCTTTCTTGATTAAGATAATCTTCTGCTTCTAGTGGACTTTCAAAATTTATTGCAGTTCTTGCAGTTTGCATAATATCAGAACTTACTTTTGATAAAAGATTTGTTGGATCTATAAAATCTTTTTTCATTTTTTGTGCTCTAAGATAAGAAAGCGCAATTCTCAAGGACCTTTCGTAATCGTACCATTTGTCAAGAACATCGTATCCTGTTTTTTCTGCTTGTCGAGGTGGTTCAAGTGAAAGATTTTGAATGGCTTTTACGGCTTTTTTATCCATAAATCGAGAACATAAATCTATAAAATATTCTTCTGTTACAGGTAGCGGTGCACTTTGGTCAATTGAAAATGCTGGTAACTGTGACACAAGATAGTATTGTCCGCCCACTTTTTATAGTCCTTCTTTTGCAGCTTCTTTCATAATTGCTGATGTTTTAGGATTTAAATAAGCTGAGAACAAGTCTGCAACTGATTCTGCTGAAAAGTCGTAAAAAGCACTTCCGTCTTTTGTTCCAATTCTAAAACCTTTTGTTAAACTATTATCAAGTTTAATTTCTAGTCCAGAATTGATTTGTTCTTTAAGAGCAGCTCCTAAATCTTTTTCCAATTCTTTTAAGTCTTTTTCTGAAAGTAAAACAGAAAGTGAATTTACATCATCTTTTGATGCCCATGCTTTTACAGTTTCAGGAATCAAAGTTTTTAACATATCAGCATTGTAAACTTTTGAAGTTTCTGTTGCAATTAACGCAGAAAGTTGTGCATTTACACCATCTCTAAAACTAATTAAAAGATTTCTACCCGCTTGACGAATTGCATCAATACTTGCTTTTTCCATGCGCTCAGTTTCTGCTTTTCCACTCTTAATGATTGAATCAGCTTTTTCTTCAGCAGATGAAATTATACTTGCGGCTTTTTTTTCTGCTTCTGCAATTATTTCTTGAGCTTTTGCTTCAGCACTTGCTACACCATCTTTCTTAATTTTGTCAATCAACTCTTGTAATTGAATATCCATTGGAGCCTCTAAAAAAATAAATTATTTATGCTTATATTATAAATTCAAATTCTCAAAACATCAACAAAAAAAATCAAGATTTGTAATAGATTCATATAAGTGATTTGGTAAAAGTAATGTACTTGGAAAATTTGGCTGATTTGGAGAATCTGGTAAGGCTTGAGTTTCTAAACACAATGCTCCGTTTCCAAAGGCTGGAACGCCATATTGCCCAAAGAAAGGTCTTTCATAAAATGGAGTATATAATTGTAATCCTACTTGATTAGAACTAACCTTCATTCCACGGCCGGAAACTTGGTCTAAAACTTCTGCCACAGTAATTACTTTTCCATCGTTATCAAAATAATAACAATTATCAAAATTCTTTTCGTTGGCTTTAATTAATTCTGTAATGTTTTTAAAATCAGTAAAATCAAAGTTTGTATTTTTGATATTTAAAATTTTTCCAGTTGGCAAATTATTTTCATCAGTTTCAACTAATTTATCTGTATTTATTTTTAATAACAAATCATCAATATTACAAGTTTGAATACCTTTTAAATTATAATAAGAGTGATTTATTAAATTTACATGAGTTTTTTTATCAGTTTTTGCACAAATTTTCATGGAAAAAGTACTTTTATCAGTAATTGAATAAATGACTTGAATTTCTAAGTTTCCAGGAAAGCCTTGTTCTCCATCATAACTTGTTCGCGAAAAAACAATTCCACATCCAGTTGAATTAGAAAAAGTTTTTGCATTCCATAATTTTCGTGTGTAACTATCGTATCCACTATGTAGGCAAGAACCATTTTCCCCATTTTTATTCAAATTGTACTCAATATCATCAATTTTAAAACTTGCATTTGAAATTCTATTTGCATAACGACCAACGATTGCGCCGTGACACATCCAGTTAGAAATATAACCTTGTAAAGTTGGATGACCGAGGATAATTTCATCTTTTTGATTATTTTTATTTGGTACGGTTAAACTTGTTAAACAAGCTCCGTAGTTAGTAGCAGAAAAAGTTAAATTTCCATGAGAAATTGTATAAAGATGCACTTCATTACCATCTGCAAGTACACCAAATATTTTATCTGTAATTTGTAAACTCATACATTTATTTTACAACATTGTTTAAATATTGAAAAGACAAAACTTTTAGTCTATAATTGAAAATTATGAATAGCATGTTTGATAGACTTGGAGATTTTTTACGAGATTATATTGATGAAGATGACCAAGATATTTTTTCTAGTCCCCAAGAACAAATTGAAAAAGAAAAATCTACACAAAATTTTTCTCAAGATAATCAATCAACAGAAAAAGAAAAAAATGCTTATACCACCGAAAAAATCAAGACAGAAAAATCAAAAGAAAAATTTACTTTTACTCAAAAAGAAACTGAAACTAAAACTGAATTTAAATTTGACAAAAGTAAACAACAATCTGAATTTAATACAAAGAATAATTCTCAGAGTCAAAAATTTTCTAACAAAAAAACAGAACAACAAAAAGCAAGTTCAAAACAAAAAAAGCAAACAACAGGAAAAAGATATTATGTTCCTTTTGAATTATATGAAGATTTTAAAACCTTGTGTGTAATGCCAGGAACAAATTTAGATGAATGCAAAACAGCTTATAAATCTTTACTTAAACAATTCCATCCTGATAAATTTGCAAACGAACCAGAAAAACAAAAGGAGGCAACCGAAATCACCTCCTCTATTACTTCTGCATTTACAAGAATAAAAACTTGGTATGAAGAAAACTTACCAAAATCTTAAAGTTTTTATTTTATTTAGCTTTTACGGTAAATGTTAAATCTGTATAATTAAATGTAATTGTATAAGTTTTAGATGAATCAATACCAGAAACAACTATATTATTGTCCATATTCTGTCCAGTTGAAACAGTTCCAGACATATTATCACCATAAAAACTTTCCAATCCCCAATTTTGACCAGGAATCCATGAGCCAGTATCAAATTTAAATTCGAACTTGCCATTGGTAGCACGAGAACCTGAAATATTAATTGTAAAGATTAGTTCATCATCTACAACGGACTTTTCCATTACATCACTTATATCCCAGTTATTCATTGTACCTCGAAGATACATTACCTCTGGAACATAAATATACATATCATTTTCTACAAAAACTTCATCATCAAAAACATTTTCTTCAGTTGTATCTCCAATATAATAAAGTCTGTATGAGTAAGGTGCAAGATTTTTTACCGTAACTGTATTACTGGTAAACTCAATTGTATCCTCTTGGTCTTTATCACCAATCAATACATTTGCCGAAGTTCCTGCTGTAATCTTATCCTGCTTAAAAGAATAAGAACTAACAGACTTTTTATATAAATTATATACACACAAAAATTTATTTGATGAATAATCAGTTCCAATAAAATATGCTAAAGAACTTGTACTTGTTGAATTAGACGATTGTAATTTTGTTACAACACCTGTACGAAGTTCAGCATATTTTTGCTTTAAAGATAAAATTTGTTTGTTCAAATTAAGAATTGATAAATCATTTTGTTTTTGAACTTCTACTAAATCCCAATTTAAAGGACCTCGTAATCTTACATCACCATTCCAATTTTCTTCAGGTTGTCCAATTTCGTTACCATAATAAATAAATGAAACAGAAGGACGCAATAATGATAAGGCTGTTGATTGTTTAATCAATTTATCTTGAGCACCCATAACTGTTCCAATGCGACCATAATATTCATCATGATTCCCTAAGAAAGTTCCGTATGTTCCGAAATTATTATTTTCAAGTGAATATTCAGTTACATCTTTGTTTAATCCAACAGAATCAATACATCTCCGACCTGCATCAAAATCAAAAACCATGTTAAATTCTGGTTCCGAAGTTGTACCAAAATATTCATTAAGTGTTGCTCTATCATTTTCAATCCATGCTTCACAAACCATGAATTTTGGACTTTCGTAAGCGTCAATAACCTCTTTTCTCAATTCCCTAAACCATTGATGAGTAGCTTGAGTATCACAACAATCATTTTCCTCTTCAATCAAATATCGAACTGCATCAACACGTAACCCGTCAAAACCGCGATTTAACCAATATCGAACAACATTTTTCATTTCTTCACGAACTTCAACATTTCTAAAGTTCAAATCTGGCATCATTCCGTTAAATGCACCGTAATAATATTCAGAACCTTTTTTATGCCAAGTATCAGAAGTCATTCCATTGTTCCAATAAAGTTTTTCATCATTCCAAAGATACCAATTGCGTTTATCGCTATCTTTATCTTGACTTGATAAAAACCAAGGATGACCATCAGAGGTATGATTAGGAACAAAATCGAAAATAATCTTCATTCCTTTTTGATGAGCAGCATTTATTAAACTGATTAAATCTTCTTCATCACCAAAGCATGAATTTAGAGCATAATAATCGATTGTATCGTACCCATGCATATTAACACCTACTTTTTTTGAAACATAGTTACAAGCAAAAATAGGAGAAAGCCAAATTGCATCACAACCAACTTCATTTTTTATATAATCAAGTTTTTCTTCGATTCCTTTAAAATCACCGCAACCATCACCGTCAGAGTCAGCAAAAGATTTTACCCATATATGATAAAAAGATGAATTTTTATACCAATCATCCTTTAATTCCTCTAAATCTTTAAACTGATTTTCTGCGGCAGAAACTTCAACATGATTAGGACTTTGATAATTAATATTACCATTATCATCAAAAATACCAACATTTTCTGTGTTAGAATCGACACCATTACATGAAAAAAATGTAAATAAACACAAAAAAAACATTACTCTAGATAATTTTTCCAAAACTTTACTAAACATAATTTGTACTCCAAAAAATTAAAATTTGTTTAAATTGTCACATTATTTTTGATAAAACGCAAGAAAAAAAATTGAGTTTACTCGATATTCTTACTTTGCTCTCTGATATTTTCTAAAGCATCTTTTGCATTTATAACTTGTTCTGCAATTTCAATAAATTGATTTTTTGAACCAATTGTGTTTATTTCTCGGTTCATTTCTTGGCAAATAAAATCTAAACGCTTTCCGGGAGTTGCGTTATTTTCAATTTCATTTTGAATAGCTTTTATATGACTTTTTAAGCGCACAATTTCTTCGTTGATAGTGTATTTTACCATCAAACTTGCAACTTCAGTCATAACTCGTTGTTCATCAACTTTATCCCCTAAAATTTCATTGAATTTTTTTATAATATTTTCTTTGAAAGCATTTTCCATTTTAGGCTGCCATTCTGTAAATACAACACTTGCCTTTTGAATTTTTTCTAATTGATAAAGCAAATCTTTTTTTAGATTTTCACCTTCACGATTCCTATCGATAATAAATTCTTCTAAAGATTTTTCAAAAACAGGTAAAATCATTTGATAGTATTTTTCAATATCAATTTCTTTTTGGCTAGATAAAACACCTTCTTGAGTTACTATTAACGAAAGAGGAATTTCTTTTTCATTCTGACCAATTGATTTTGCAATTTTGGAAATTGCTTCAAAATAGGATTTTGCCATATTTTCATCAACAGAAATTGAAACTGGTACATTTGTTTCTTTTACTCTGATAAAAATATCAAGTTTTCCTCTTTGAATTTTTGAAGTGATAATTTCCTTAAATTTATTTTCAATTCTTCCCAAAAAAGATGGCAAATTAATTGATAAATCTAAAAATCGTGAATTTACACTTTTAAATTCAACTGAAACTGTATAATTTTCTGTTACAACTTCGTTGTAAGCATAACCTGTCATGCTATTCATTTTTCTCTCCTATAAAAAATCTGCGAGAAAATATCAATTTTGGAGCAGATTTTTTAGACGCAATTTCGCAACGACAGTGAGAAATTGCAGTAAATCAACAAGTTTGCAACGCAAACTTGATATTAAATGAGAGGCACTATCTGTGCCGATTATTTAATAAACTCCTTTCTAAATTCTTTAATAAGTTCAGTTCCAAGTTTCCAGTTATCACCAGCACCCATTGTTACAAAAACAAATCCATTTTTTTCTTCTGGAAGTGGTGAATTGAAAATTGATTTTACAAAATCTGTTGCCTCAAGAATTTCCTCAAAATAAGAAACTTTGTTGTGATATTGTTTTGTTTTTTCAAAAAGAATTTCGCCAGAAACAATTCCTTCAAAATCTTTTTTATTTTCACGAGCGGAACTATAAATTTTGTGTAAAATAACTTGATCAGCCGACTCAAAAGAAGAAGCAAATTCCTCTAATAAAGATGCTGTTCTTGAATAAGTGTGGCTCATAAAATCCACGATTAAGTATTTATCTGGATAAAAATTCTTGAATCCTTCTAAAGTTGTTTTTATTGCAGTTGGATGATGACCATAATCATCTATAAAAATAATTTTTTTATCATTTTGATATTCAATTTCTGCAAGAATTTCACTTCGGCGTTTTGAACCTGAAAAATCTAAAAGCCCTGATTTAATTTTTTTAATAAAATAGGATTTATCTTCACTTGATAAGTTTTCAAAATTTTCAACTTTTTTGTTCAAGCAAAATAAATTTATCATTAGAGCAATTCCAGCAACTGAATTTCGAACATTGTGTATACCTGGAACTTTTAATGCAAAAACTTCATTTTGAAACATTGAAATTTTGAAACTTTGCAAACCACTTTCCGATTTGTAATCATAAATTTTAAATTTTCCGTCAGCATTAAATCCATAAGGAATAAAATTTATATCTTTTCGATGCGTCTTGATTTTTTCAGCGGTATTTTTTGCACCTTCATCATCAGCACAATAAATTAAACTTTCATTTTGTGGAAGTAAAAGTGCGTAATCAATAAAGGCATTTTGAATATCTTCAAATGTAGGATAAAAATCTTGATGGTCGCTTTCTACACTTGTTAAAATAATATTTTTTGGATGAAAATCCATAAAGTGTCGTTGATATTCGCAAGTTTCTGCAACAAAAAAATCGTGTCCGATAGAAAGTGTACAACTTCCGGCATTTTCCATTGAAGCGTCTGTTGTAAAAGATTTTATTACACTTCCTGCTAAAACTTGGGCTGGTAAATTTAAGGCTTTTACCAAAGTTCCAGAAATTCCTGTTGTAGTTGTCTTTCCATGAACTCCAGCAATTCCGCAACTATAAGACATTGCAGAAATGTTACCTAAAGCATGAGAATACAACATACAAGGAATATTTTTTTCTTGGGCTTCAAGCAATTCTGGATTTTCATTTAATTTATATGCAGAAGAATATACCACAAGTTTTATATCCTCAGTGATATTTTCTTTATTAAATTCTGTGTATGGAATAATGTTTAGTTTTTTTAAAATTTCATCAGTGTAAAAATGGTCAGGAACATCGCTTCCGGTAACAATTGCACCTCGAGAAACACAAATTTCAACAAGGGCTGCCATACCTGTTCCCTTAATACCAACAAAATGGATTCGAAAATCCTTTAAATCTTTTGGAAAAAAAATTTTGTTATTAGATTCTTTTGCAAACATAATATTAAAAATTAAGGTGGCTGATTTTATTCAACCACCTTTTATTTTACCTCAAAAAAATTATTTGTTTCTAATTACTGCTTGAGCTGCTGCCAAACGAGCAATTGGAACTCGGTATGGAGAACATGAAACATAGTTCAATCCTGCACGATAACAGAAATCGATTGTCTGAGGATCTCCACCGTGTTCACCACAAATACCAAGTTTGATTTCTGGTTTTACACTTCGAGCTTTTTCTCTTGCGTAATTTACAAGTTCACCAACACCTTCTTCATCCAATGTTTTGAATGGGTCTGCTTCAAGAATATCTTTGTTCATATATTCTGGCAAGAATTTTCCAGAGTCGTCACGACTGAAAGCAAAAGTCATTTGTGTTAAGTCGTTTGTTCCAAAACTGAAGAAGTCTGCAAAGTTTGCCAATTTTCCAGCCAAGAGTGCTGCGCGAGGAACTTCGATCATAGAACCAATTTTGATTTCAAATTTTGTTCCGTTTTCAGAAAGTACTCTTTCGATAATAGCTTCTGAGCGTTTTCTGATAATTTCAAGTTCGTCACTATCACAAACGATAGGAATCATAATTTCTGGGTTTACAGGAATGTTATTTTTTACACATTCTGCTGCTGCCAAAGCGATTGCTTCAACTTGCATTTCGTAAATTTCTGGATATGTAATTGCAAGACGACATCCACGATGACCTAACATTGGGTTCATTTCGTGTAAAGTATCAAGTTTTGCTTTTAATACCTTTTTGTTTACTTTCATGTGTTTTGCAAGTTCTGCAGTTTCTTTATCTGTGTGAGGAATAAATTCGTGTAGTGGTGGATCGAGCAAACGAATTGTTACAGGACGACCGTTCATAGCTTCGAAAATTCCGATAAAGTCTTTTTTCTGCAATGGCAAAATATTTTTAAGAGCATCTTTTCTTTGTTCTTGTGTATCAGAAGCAATCATAGCTCTAAAGTGGATAAGTTTATCTTTATCAAAGAACATGTGTTCTGTTCGGCAAAGACCGATACCTTCTGCACCAAAGTTGAAAGCGTTTTTAGCATCATTTGGTTGATCTGCGTTTGCACGAACTGAGAATCCTTCGATTTTTGTTCCACCAATTTTTCTTACAGATGAATTTCTAATTTCATCACACCAACCTAAGAAAGTGTTTAATTCAGCAGAAATTTCTGGGTCGATAAGGTCGAGTTTTCCATCGTAAACAAAACCAGTTGAACCATCAATTGTGATAAAGTCCCCTTTCTTGTATGTTTTGTTACCGATTTTAACTTTATTATCAACAAAAATAACTTCTGAAGCACCACAAACACATGGAGTTCCAAGACCACGAGCAACAACAGCAGCATGACTTGTCATACCACCTGTTGAAGTTAAAATACCTTCAGAAACTACCATACCTGTAATATCTTCTGGGCTTGTTTCTTTGCGTACGAGAATTACTTTTTTGCCTTGTTGAACCCAAGCATCAGCTTCGTCAGCTGTGTAAACGATTTGACCACAAGCAGCTCCTGGAGAAGCGTTCAATCCTTTTGTAAGAGGTTCTACAGATTTAACTGTTTTAGGGTTAATCATTGGGTGTAAAAGTTGGTCAAGTTGATCTGGGCTAACTCTTAAAAGAGCTTCTTCTTTTGTGATAAGTTTTTCTTCAACCATATCAACTGCACATTTTACAGCAGCTTGACCTGTTCTTTTTCCGTTTCTTGTTTGAAGAATGAAAAGTTTACCTTGTTGAACAGTAAATTCCATATCTTGCATATCACGGTAGTGTTTTTCAAGGTTATCACGGATTGCAACAAGTTGTTCAAAAACTTCTTTGTTTTCTTGTTCAAGTTTATCAATTTTTGCAGGAGTTCTAATACCAGCAACAACGTCTTCACCTTGAGCATTCATCAAATATTCACCGTAGAATTGATTAACACCAGTTGAAGGGTCACGGCTAAAACATACACCTGTTCCTGAATCATCACCAAAGTTACCAAATACCATTGACTGAATATTTACAGCAGTTCCAGCTAAACCTTTGATATTGTTCAAACTTCTGTATTTGATAGCACGATCATTCATCCAAGAACCGAAAACAGCGTTGATTGCTCCCCACATTTGTTCAATTGGATCTTGTGGAAAATCGTTTCCTGTATGTTTTTTATAGATATTTTTGTAGTTTGCAACAAGTTTTTGTAAGTCAACTACATCTAAGTCAGTATCCAATGTAACATTTTTTTCTTTTTTGATTTCGTCAATGGCATCTTCAAAAGCTTCTGAAGGAACACCCATTGCAACGTCACCAAACATTTGGATAAATCGTCTGTATGAGTCCCAAGCAAATCGTGGATTTCCTGTAAGTTCTGAAACACCAACTACAGCTTTATCGTTCATACCAAGGTTAAGAATTGTATCCATCATACCAGGCATAGAAATTGCAGCACCAGAACGAACAGAAACTAAAAGAGGATCTTTTTCATCTCCAAGCTTTTTACCCATTAGTTTTTCTAATTTTTCAAGATTTTTTGCAACTTCTTCTCTTAATCCTTCTGGATAATTTTTGTCATTTTCATAAAAAAGTTTACAAACTTCTGTTGAAATTGTGAATCCTGGTGGAACAGGAATTCCTAAGTTAGTCATCTCGGCAAGGTTAGCACCTTTTCCACCGAGTTCGTTTTTCATTTTAGCGTCACCTTCAGCTTTTCCATCACCAAAGAAATAAACAAATTGTGACTTTGCCATGATAAATTTATCTCCTTTCAATCTCTTTGATTATCATTCTAAATATCACTATCAATACTCTAAGATACCATTGAAGAATAATTTATGTCAATGTATAATATCAATATGAAAAAATATAATTTAATTTTTATAAAAAATTTACTCAATTTATTTATTATATTTTTGTTAATCGGTTGTGCCTCAAACGAAAACATACCTGTAAATTATGAAACCTTATTCAAAACAGAAAAAAATATCCCCCAAGAAATTACTTTAACTTTTACAGGGGATTTAATGGCCCACACTAATGTAACGAGAATGAATGATTTTTTTCTAATTTATGAAGATATTTCAGATATTTTAAAAAAAGATGATTTAACTTTTACAAACTTGGAAACTCCTATTGTAAATAATTTAGATTATGAAAATTTTCCAAACTTTAATGTAAAAAACGAATTTCCTTTGGCTGCAATAAATGCTGGAATTGAAGTTTTTTCATTAGCAAATAATCATACAAACGACCAAGGCCTAGAGGGAATAAAATCTACAAGAAAATTTTTTGAAGATTACAACGATTCTCTAATCGATAAAACTCAAAAAGTTTATTTTGCAGGTATAAAAGAAAAATCTGGAGAGGATTTTACATACCAACTTATTGAAAAAAATGATTTTAAAATTCTTTTTGTTGCTTTTACTGAAGTTTATAATAGTCCAAGTTACCGTTCTTGGTTTGATAATCATGGAACTACAGATAAAAACAGAGAGGAATTATTCAAAAAAATTACTTTGCTAAAAAAAGAACATTCTCCAGATATTTTTATTCTTTCTGTTCATTGTGAAGAACCTGAATATGACAGAACTGTAAATAAAAGAAGAAAAGATTTTTATCATAATTTATTAGATGCGGGAGTTGATATTCTTTGGGCAAATCATCCTCATGTAACTCAAGAATGGGAAGTTATAAAATCTGACAAAACTCCTTATAAAACAAAATACATTATGTACTCTGTAGGAAACTTTCTTTCTGGTCAAAGATATAGACGAAATTATCAAAATCCAGAATTATCTAGGGAATTTACAGGGGATTCTTTTTTATTTCAAATAAAATTTGTCAAAAACAAAGAAATAATTTATAGTGATAATATCAATCCTATATTGATAACAAATCATACAGATTGGTACGGAAATACTTTGATAAAAGTATTAAACCAAGATTTTATTGACAGTTTAAAATCTCAAGATAAAAAATATTATCAAAAAAGAATGGAATTAATGGATCAAATTAAAGGAAAAACTATATGGCAATAAATTATAAAAATTTACCAGTTTATGAACAAAAAGAGAAAATCCTTGAAGTTTTAGAAAAAAATCAAGTTATTGTTGTTCAATCTCCAACAGGTTCAGGAAAAACAACTCAAATTCCTGTAATTTTACACGAAGCTGGTTTTTCAAATCATGGAATTATTGCCGTAACTCAACCAAGAAGAATTGCTGCCCTTTCTGTAAGTGAATTTATTTCTAAACAACTTGGAACAAGTTATCCGGGACTTGTTGGTTACAAAATGCGTTTTGAAGACAAAACCGACAGTTCCACAAAAATAAAAATTATGACTGACGGAATTTTGCTTCAAGAAATGAAATTAGATCCTTGGATGTCAAAATATTCAGTTGTAATGGTGGACGAAGCTCACGAGAGAAGTTTAAATATCGATTTTGTTCTAGGATTATTAAAACGAGTTTTACAAACTCGTCCGGAATTTAAAGTAATTGTTTCTTCTGCAACAATGAACGCAGAAGCCTTTTCTTCATATTTTGGAAACTGCCCTATCGTAAATATTGACACAATCACCTATCCAGTTTCAGTAATCTATGATCCTCCAGCAATTTCTGCAAGTACAACTTCACCTGCTTCTTGTGATGCACTTCTTGCAAAAATTGAAAGTACCATTCAAAGAGTTCTTTCAAATCGTGTGAATGGGGATATTTTAATTTTTCTTCCGGGAGAAAAAATTATTAAAGATTGTATGCAAAAACTTTACAAAAGTTCTTTTGCTAGAAAAATTCATATTATTCCACTTTATGGAAGACTAGCAAAAGAAGAACAAGAACGAGTTTTTGATTCAGCCCCTTTAGGAAAGAAAAAAGTAATAATTTCCACAAACATTGCAGAAACTAGCGTAACTATTCCAGGAATTACTGTTGTAATTGATTCTGGACTTGCAAAATTAAATTATTATAGTCCACGCACCTTTACTTCAAGTTTGATAGAAACTCCAGTTTCAAAAGCATCTTGTAACCAAAGAAAAGGACGAGCTGGAAGAACTCAAGAAGGAACTTGCTACAGACTTTATCCTCGAAAAGATTATGAAACACGACAAATGTACACTTTGGAAGAAATTTTTAGAACAGACTTATCAGAAGTTGTTTTAAGAATGTCTGAATTAGGAATTACAGATTTTGAAGAATTTGATTTTATTTCACCACCGGGAAAAGAAGGAATTATCGGTGCGATAGAAACTTTGAACTTGTTAAAGGCGCTAAATAAAGATAATACCCTATCTGAGATCGGAAAATTGATGGTTCAATTCCCTTTAATGCCTCGATTAAGTAAAATCATCGTTGAAGCAATTTTAAATTATCCTCAAGTTTTGGAAGAAACTATTATTGCCGCCGCATTTTTATCAGCGCAATCACCTTTTATTTTGCCACCGGGCGAAGAAATGGATGCAAGAATTGCACATCACGCTTTTAAAGATGTTCAAGGTGATTTTTTATCCTATGTAAAATTATTCAGAAAATTTGTTGTACAAGAAAATCCTGAAAAATTTTGCCAAGACAATTATTTAGATTTACGAGTTTTATCAGAAATAAAAAATATCAAAGAACAACTGGAACTCATTGTAAGTGATATGGGAATTCCGATTTTAAGTGGTGGAAAAAATGATGATTATTTAACTTGTATCGCATCTGGGATGATTCAATTTATTTGTGTTCGTGAGGGAAAAGAAAATTATAAAACTTTAACTGCCGATAATATTCAAATTCATCCGGGTTCTTGTATGTTTAAAGTTTCTCCATTGTATATGGTTGCCGGGGAAATCGTTAGAACAAGTAGAACATTTGCAATGTCAGTTTCACCTCTAACAAAAGAAAATTTACGAAAAATTTCACCAAGTTTGGAAAGTCAACTTTCTAGTTTTAGAAAAAATATTTTGGCCGAAGGAAAAAAATCTATTTTTGACAACGGAAAGCCACAAGAAAAATCTAAAAAATCTGAAACCGAAAATAAAACTTGCTCTGAAAATCAAGTTAAACTGGGAACTCAGATTTTTAATTTGAGAAAAATCAAGGGAAAAAAACATATCGTTCTTCCATTTGAAAAATTCAAAGATTTTGTTGGCGAAATTGATTTAGAAAACTGGGAAAAAAATTCCGCATTAAAACAAGCAAGTGCCTTAAAATCATTTATTATTCTTAATGGATATGAACTCTTAAGTGGTGAAAAACTTTCTACACTTCTTGATATTTATCCAATGATAAATTTTTCTGTAATGAACGAAGAATCTTGGAACAGAAGTCAAAATTTTAACATCGAAGAAAATTTTGATGAATTTATTTTTAGTTTGGATTGGATTTTACGAATCGTTGTTGCAAAAGCAAAGAAAAAAGAATTAGGTTTTGTTTGTCTTTTTACAGACGGTAATAATAATTATTGGTACAAAGTTTCTAGAGGAATTGTAACTGCCCTTTCTGAAAGTTTACACAGTTTAGAAACACTTATCGACCATATAAACGACAATAAGATTGAATGTAATTCTGAAACAAAAGAAAAAATAAACAGAATATATCGATTAGTTCACGAACTTTATGAAAAAGCTTAAAAATTTTTGTGCGGAATTTTATAAAATATCAACTAAAAATTGATTTAAAAATAACATTCCGTCAGGCAAAAAATAATAATTCTCATTTGAAAATTTTGCCTTATTTTGTTCAACATATTTTGTGAACTTATCTTTCAAAATATCATCAAGTTTTATTCCAAATCGATTAAAAAATTCAGTTGAGTTTACACCTTTTGAAGTTCTAAAACCTGTCATTAAATGTTCAAAATATACTGTTTTAAAATCTAGTTCTTCACTTTCAAAAAAATGATTAGGCGAAGTTTTTATATATTCATCAATATTTATTGTGTTAGTTTTACGTATCCCAGATTTTCCGTCTTCTGAAAAAATTGTTTCTACAGCCCCAGAACCAATTCCAATGTAATCTTTTTCTTGCCAATAAAAACTATTGTGTTTACTTTCAAAACCAGGAATTGCAAAGTTTGAAATTTCATATTCTTCATATCCATTTTGTAATAAAAAATCTCTGCCTAAAATCCATTGTTCGTTGGCTAAATTTTCATCAAAATCAATTTTACCAGAAGAAATTTGTTTATATAATGGAGTTTTTTCTTCAAGTGTTAATGAATAAAGTGATATGTGGGGAATTCTATTTTTAACAACAATTGATAAATCATCAATTAAATTTTCGTTAGTTGAAAATGGCAAGCCAGAAATAAAATCTAAAGAAAAAGTAAGTTTTTTTTGGGGATATTTTTCTGAAAACTCAGAAATAATATTTATAGCATTCAAACTTTCTTGTCGATTGGCTCGTCGTTTTATGCAAGATAAAGTTTTTTCGTTAAAACTTTGCACACCAATAGAAAGCCGAGTAATTCCTACTTCATTTAGAAATTCTAAAAATTCGAGAGAAATATCATCACAGTTACATTCAAAAGAAATTTCTGTTTTATCTGTTGTTAAGGGTAAAATATTTTCGAGTAAGGATAAAATTTGAACTTTACTTAATAAACTTGGAGTTCCTCCACCAAAATAAACGCTGTAAAAAGATTTTATTTTGTGAATTTCAATTTTGTGTTTTAACTCTCTTATCAAGGCGAAAACATAAGAATCAGGAACAGAAACTTGAGGTACAGAGAAAAAATCACAATATGTACATTTAGAAACACAAAAGGGAATGTGAATATATAAAGCTGGATTTTCTACAAACATAAAAATTTGTTAAAATGCACAAATTTTGTTCAAAGGAAAATATCGGCAAAGAACTTTTCCTTTAATTTCACTTGCGTTTACTTTTCCCCAAAGTCTTGAATCAATACTTGAACTTCGATTATCACACATTACAAAATATTCATTTTTATCAAGGGTATATTCTTTGCAATCTTTTAATAAATCAATATTGATTTCGTTTTTAGGATTTGCACTTTCAGTAGAAATTTCATATTTTTTTTCTGTAACTTCGAATTCAGTTAAAAAATGTGAAGAATTTGCAGATTTTATGTAAACAATATAATCTTTAACATAAACTGTGTCGCCAGGTAGTCCGACAACTCTTCTAATCAATGATGAATTTGTCATGTTAGAAGAATCCGAAAATGGTGCTATTTTTTGAAATGTAAAAAACAAACAGATTTTATCTAAAAATTTTTTGAAAAAAGAAATTTCATTTTTTTCAAGAGGATTTAATTGAACTACCTGCCCTCTTTGAATTGAATTTCCATCAGCAAATAAAGGATTTGACGGAGTTGCAAAAGGACTTACAAAAACTAAACTATTTTTGTCTAAAGAAGGCGACATTGAGTCAGACTTTACAAAGGTAGAATAAATTAAAAATGATGTTGTTAAAGTAACTAAAATACAAAGGAATATAATAAAAGTTAAAACGATACTAATTTTTTTTTGTAAATTTCTTCTCATTTGATATGAATAATCGTAAATGTTATTTGTCATGTTTATAGAATATCATAGATTTACCATCTTTTACAAGTGTAAAATCTTTAATATATCATTATATTATGGTAACAAAGTACTTGAGTGCTTGTTTAATCTATCGTATAATATAGATTATGGGACAATTAGGAACTAAATTGATTGCAGAAAATAGAAAAGCTCGTTTTGATTACTCAGTAGAAGATTCAATTGAATGTGGAGTTGTACTTCAAGGAACCGAAGTAAAATCTGTAAAAGAAGGCAAAATCTCCTTTCCTGATGCTTTTGCTGAAATTATTAAAGATGAGGTATGGTTAAAAAACTTTCACATATCTGAATATGTGTATTCTTCTATTTTTAATCATAATCCTGATAGACCTAAAAAACTATTGTTACATAAAGAGCAAATTAAAAGACTGCAACGAAAAGTTGAAGAAAAAGGATATACTTTGATTCCTTTGTCATTTTATTTGAAAGAAGGCAGATTAAAGGTTTCTTTAGGTATTTGTAAAGGTAAAAAGCAATTTGACAAACGCAATACCATAAAAGACAGGGATAATCAGAGAGATATGCAACGAGAATTTAGAAAGGGGCTAAAAGGTTAATAATGAAAAAAGCTGTGCTTTTGGTTATCATTAGTACAATTTTCTCTTTACAACTTATTTGTCAAAGTAAGATTGGTTTTTTTATGGCAGTTTCCGATTCATCTGATACCGCTACAATCAATCTTACTCAAGACTTATATTTCCAAAAATTATCACTTTTGCCCAACGTTGTTGTTTCAGATTTACGAGAAACAAATTTTTCGTTAGCAAATTTGAGTGACTATTCTAATTTAGATTTTATTTTTTATCCTGAAATTCAAGAAAATGGAACTGGCTGGAAATGTATTTTTCACGCAACAAAAGTAAGTTCTAATCAAAATTATTTTTCTGAAAAAACTTATGATTCCTACTACATGATTTTGATGGATGCAAAAAATGAAGTTACAAAATTTATTGAAACATTAAATTCTTCAGAAAATCAATCTTTATCTGTAGAAAATTTAACAGATAATAGTTCATCATCGCTAGGAAATTCCATTTCTATCGAAAGTCTTTCTGGAACTTGGGTAGGCGAAGATTTTATTGACAAAATAGTAATTTTACGCGGTGGAAGAGGTTTTGTGATTTATCAAAACGGTGCTTCAATGAATATTTCTATAAAAATTGAAGATGGAAAATTAATTGCAACTCAAACAAGTAAATCAAACGCTTCTTATTTTCCAGAAATTTCTAGAGAAAAAGCCCTAGAACTCGCACCAACAGCAGAACCAATAAAATGGAAACTCAATATAAAAAACTCAACAGAATTAGAAGGAACAAAGTATACTTTAACAGAAAAAAGTCAAAATTCTCCTGAATTTTCAAATATTCCTGTAAAGTGGAAAAAATTATAAGTTTATGAAACAAAACGAAAAATCATCTCTTGTATATTTTAATGAATGGTTAGATTCTTTTTTGAATTTTGAAAAAATGCCTAAAAAAAATATTTTTTGGCTAGAAACAATGAAATATTTGTGTGATAGATTTAATAATCCACAAAATTCATATAAATCTTATCATATTGCAGGTTCTAAAGGTAAAGGCTCTGTTTCAAGTTATATTGCAAATATTTTA
>JAXJWW010000098.1:0-19947 GCA_036307825.1 Treponemataceae bacterium
GCAAGAACGATACCGTTTCCACCGCAACGAATTATGTGTTCAAGTGCTTCTTCACCTTGAATTTGAGTTTCACGACGGAATTTTGCTTGTTCTGCCCAACCTGCATCAACTGCATCTTCAATTTCTTTTGCAGAAATATTGAATTTTTCACCAAGTTCTTCAAAAAGGCGTTCTGCTAATCTTTGTTTATCATAAATCGGCAAGAAAGGATTCATAAATGTTATTGAATCATCTTGTCGTAAAGCGTCAATGTTATTTCTTAAAACTTCTGGATAACTTGTAACAATAGGACAGTTGTAGTGATTTCCTGCACCTTCATCTTCTCTTTGTTCATAAGGAGCACAAGGATAGAAAATGAATTTTACCCCAGATTTTAACAAACTTTCGATATGTCCGTGAGAAATTTTTCCTGGATAACAAACTGATTCAGATGGGATTGTTTCAAGTCCATATTCGTAAACAGAACGAGTTGAACGAGGAGAAAGTCTTACTCTAAATCCAAGTTTTGTAAAGAAAGTAAACCACATTGGATAATTTTCGTACATATTTAATACACGAGGGATTCCTACATCTCCACGAGGAGCTTCATCCTTTGAAAGTGGTTTATAACTGAACAAACGATTATACTTCCATGCAAAAAGGTTTGGCATTGGACCATCGTTATCTCCACCAGAGTTTGTATTTTTTGCGTTACTTGCGTCTACAATTTCTGCGTCCCCTTCAAGTTCTGCACCGCGTTCACATCTATTTCCTGTGATAAAGCGACGCTTTTCATCTCCAGTTGAGAAAGTGTTTATTGTAAGCAAACAGTTGTTGTTACATTTTCCACAGCGACGAAGGTCTAAATCAACTTTGAAGTTTTCTAAGTCTTCCAAAGTTGCCATATTTGAATGAATTTGTGGACGAGGAGCATTTGGATCTTCACCTGGTTTTGGCATCATCAAGTCTTCCCATTGGTCAAGAGCAATTAAAGCTGCCCCGTAAGCACCCATCAAACCTGCTACATCTGGACGGAAAACATTTACACCTGCAATTTTTTCAAAAGCTCTAAGAACTGCATCATTGTTGAAAGTTCCACCTTGAACAACAACCTTTGTTCCGATTTCAGAAGCTTTGCGCAATTTAATAACTTTAAAAAGTGCATTTTTAATAACAGAATAAGAAAGTCCAGCTGAAATATCTGCAACAGTTGCACCTTCTTTTTGTGCTTGTTTAACACGAGAGTTCATAAATACAGTACATCGACTTCCCAAGTCAACTGGGCGTTCTGCTAAAAGTGCTTTTTTACTAAATTCACGAACATCCATTCCAAGTGAACGAGCAAAGTTATCTAAGAAACTTCCACAACCTGAAGAACAAGCTTCGTTAAGCTGAATATTTGTGATAGCGCCATCTTTCATGCGCAAACACTTCATATCTTGTCCACCAATATCAAGTAAGAACTCTACACCAGGAACAAAGAAATCTGCGGCTCTAAAGTGTGCAATTGTTTCAACTTCACCTGAATCTACACCTAAAGCCGCTTGGAAAAGTGCTTCACCGTATCCAGTTGAAACTGCTCGAGCAATGTAAACATCTTTTGGAAGTTGTTTATATAAATCTTTAAGAACACGAACTGCCAAATCTACAGGATTTCCTGCATTTACATCATAGAATCTCCAAAGGATTCTTCCTTCTTTATCAATAAGGATTGCTTTTGTAGTTGTTGAACCTGAATCCAAACCTAAGAAAACAGGACCTTTTGCTTGTGATAAAGGAGCAGAAGCAGCCTTTTCTTCGGCATGTCGTTTATGAAATTCTTCAAGTTCAACTTCGTTTCTAAAAAGAGGTTCTAAGCGTTGAACTTCTGTCATTTCTGCATCAACAAGAGTTGTTAAACCTTTTCGCAATTCTGCAACTGTTACAAAAGGAGTTGTTTGTGTTGGAGTTAAACAAGAGTATGTTTTTTCTGCTGAGAAAGCAGCTCCTGCAGCTACAAAAAGTTGAGAATTATCAGGAACGATGATTGCATCCCCTTCAAGTTTTAATGTTAAAATAAATCTTTGTCTTAATTGGTCTAAAAAGTGAAGAGGACCACCTAAGAAAGCAACATTTCCACGAATTGGTTTTCCACAAGCAAGACCAGAAATTGTTTGGCTTACAACAGCCTGAAAAATACTTGCGGCAATATCTTCACGACGAGCACCTTCATTAATAAGTGGCTGAATATCAGTTTTTGCAAAAACACCACAACGAGCTGCGATTGGATAAATTGTAGTAGCACCTTTTGCAAGTTCATTTAATCCTGGAGCATCAGTTTCTAGAAGGGCTGCCATTTGGTCGATAAAAGCACCTGTACCTCCAGCACAAGTTCCGTTCATTCTTTGCTCTACACCACCTGTAAAATAAGTGATTTTTGCATCTTCTCCACCAAGCTCAATTACAACATCAGTTTGTGGAATAATTTTTTGGACAGCTGTTGTTGAAGCAACAACTTCTTGGATAAAAGGAATTGAAAGCCAATGAGAAACTGCCAATCCTCCAGAACCAGTTACTTTTACACTGATTGTTTGATTTTCACCTTCTGAGCATTTTTCTTGTATTTTATCTAAAGCACGACCTACAACCGCAATAATTGTACTTCTAATATCAGCTCTGTGTCGTTCATATTCGCTATATATAAATTCATCATTTTCATCTAAAACTACAACTTTTACTGTAGTAGAACCAACATCAATTCCCATTCTTACAGGAGTTAAAGCGGGAGCAAAAGTTGCACCTTGTAAATCTGACTGTTGTTCAGTTACTTTATTCTCTGTCATAAAATCACCTTATTTTTTGGTTTATCGCTTCACTATAGCAAAAAAACATAAACTTGTGAAGTGTCAAAATAGATACAAATATCCTTATACATTGTATACGGATTGCTTAAAATTCGCAACATCAGTATTCTATATATATGAGTAAATCTTTAGCTTCAGCAGGAATAAAACTTTCTATATTAACATTAGGTTCTAGACTTTTAGGACTTGTTCGAGAAATGACAAAAGCAACCTTTTTAGGAACATCTGGACTTGCAGATGCCTTTGGTGTTGCCTTTATGATTCCAAATCTTTTTCGTCGCCTTTTTGCCGAAAACAGTATTTCAGTTGCATTCATTCCAACTTTCAAAAAATATTTAGAAGAAAATCCAGAAGATAAACAATCTACAAAGGATTTTGTAAACGCAACTTTTACGCTTGTAACATTTTTAACTACGATTGTTGTAACTATTGGAATTATTTTTTCACCATGGATTGTAAAAATTTTTTCTAACGGAGAATCTTCAGAAATTCTTGTGGAAATGTCAGTTCTTACCAGAATAATGTTTCCGTATCTTTTAGTAATTTCTATTGCAGCCCTTTTTCAGGGGATTCTAAACGGATTGAAGATTTTTTCACCATCCGGATTTACACCAATTCTTTTTAATCTTTGTGTAATAATTGGAACTTACTTACTTTCTCCATATACAAAAAATCCAGCACGAGCCATGTCTTACGGAGTTTTAGTTGGAGGAATGATTCAAGCAGGATTTCAACTTCCATTTGTTATAAAAAATGGTTGGGGAGTAAAATTTACTTCACTTAAAAAAACTTTTACAAATCCTGGAACAAAACAAGTTTTAAAACTTATCGCCCCTACAATTATGGGAATGGCGGCTTATCAATTAAATGATGTAGTTTCTACAGCGATTGCAAGTCGAAGTGGAGTTGGAATTGTTTCAAGTTTGCAATATTCTTTACGCTTGCAAGAATTGATTTTGGGAATTTTTGCTGTTTCTATCGGAACTGTAATTTTGCCAGATTTATCAGGATTGGCTCAAAACAAAAAATGGGATGAATTTAACAAAATGCTTTCTCAAGCAATGAAAATTATCGCCTTAATAACAATTCCTATCACATTTTATTCACTTCTTTATGGAGAAAACTTAATCATTTTAGTTTACAAAAATAATCGATTTACAGAAGAATCCGTAAGGCTCACTTTGGAAGCGTTTCAATTTCATATTGCAGGATTATTTTTTATCGCTCTAAACCGAATTATCTCACCTGCTTTTTACGCACAATCAGATGCAAAATCTCCAACAATCGCAGGAATTATCGGATTTGCATTTAACATTATTTTTGCCTTCATTCTTGTAATTCCAATGAAAGGCGCAGGAATTGCTTTGGCACTTTCTTTAGCAAGTTTTATCAATACAATAGCACTTTTAGTTTTTATGAAAAAAGGAAAAAATATTGATGTAAGTTCAGTTGTAAAATCAACTTTACTTTATTCAATCAAAATGATTATACTTTCGATTATCGCATGTATTCCAATATACTTTTTAAAACCAATTTTATTAAATTTATTTGAAGGAAGTCATAGATTTATTGCACAAGGAATTCCTGTAATTTTAAGCGCAATTATATTTGCAATTGTTGGAGTATTTTTGTTGATAATCACAAAAGATTCACTTGTAAAATCTATCGGTGGAAAAGTAAAAAACAAAATAAATAGATAAGGAAATTTTTATGAACTCAATTTTTGAAAAAAGAAGAAACATTTTAATAGAAGAAATGAAAAATACAAATATCCAAGCAGTTGTTTTTTCTGATAATGAAAATCACAGAAATCCTGCCGTGCGATATTATACAAATCATCCATCTGACGCGATTTTGATTATCACAAAAAATGGAAAATCAGTTTTGTGTCCTTGGGATATAAACATTGCAAACCAAAAATCCTTTGTTGAAACAATTATTCCATTTACAAAGTTTGATAGAGATGAAATTAAAGCTGTAGACGGAATTTTGAAAAAACTCGCGCTTCCAGAAAATTCCCGAATTGAAATTTCGCCTGAAACTTCTTACTTAGATTTTTTGGAATTCGTAGATAAACTTCCACAATTTGATGTTTCTTGCAAAAAACACGGTTTACACGATTTTGCTGTTGAACAAAGAATGATAAAAGACGAATACGAAATTCAATGTACAAAAAAAGCTTGTGAAATTACAAATCAAATTATTGCTATAATCGAAAAAGAAATTAAAAAGAAAAAAATCAAAACTGAACTTGATGTAGCACTTTTAATTGAAAGTGAATGCAGAAAAGCAGGTTGTGAAAAAACAAGTTTTGAAACTTTGGCAGCAGGGCCAAGTAGAAGTTTTGCAATTCATTGTTTTCCGTCCTATACAAACGGAGAATTTGCAGAAAACGGACTTTCAATTTTGGATTTTGGTGTTTGCTACGAAGGATACGCAAGTGATGTTACTTTAACTATTGCAAAGGGCAAACTTTCAGAAAAACAAGAACAAATGCTTTCTCTTGTGCAAGAAGCTTTTGATGAAGCATTAAAATATTACAAAAAAGATATTCCTGTTAGAAATGCCGCAATGAAAGTTGACAAAATTTTTGCAAAGGCAAAAATGAAAATGCCTCACTCCTTAGGTCATGGAACAGGATTAGAAATCCATGAAGCTCCATTTGTAAGAAGCAAGGCATCTTTAGAAACTGTTTTCCAACCTGGAATGATTGTAACTTTAGAACCGGGACTTTACGATCCAGAACTTGGAGGATGCCGATACGAAAACGACATCCTTATTACAGAATCTGGTAACGAAGTTTTAACTCAGTCTCGAATTGTACGAATTGCTTGACCAAGATGTTTTCCTAACAACGAAGAAATATTTTTATCAGGAAGTTCTTTTGTCAAAGTATTCATGTAGATAAAAGTTTTGATAATCATTTCTTCTGTTAGTTCTTTTGTTTCATCAAATTCTGCAAATTCATCAGGATGTTTTTTGCGTAACTCTTCTACGATAGTCATAAGACCAGGTTTCCCACTCATTTTACTGCGTAGATATTCTAATCGTAATCTATCTAAACTTGATAAATATTTATCTTTTATTGAGTCAGGAAGATAAGAACACAATTCATCAAGAACATCAAATAATTCTGAAGTATTTGCATATTTTTTTGCAACTAAGGCATCTTGCAAAGATTGAACAAGATTTTGCAAACTACTCTTTGGAGTAGAATCTTCTACCTCTTCAGGTTCTTTATCTGAATCTTCGTTAGGTGAAACTTCAGCTTCTTCGTCAATTGGTAAACTTTCATCAATAGGCTCTGCTTCAACATCATCATTTTTTTGACATTGAGCAACAGAACTTTGATTTACAAAATTTTCAGGATTTTCAAAATCGTCTTCTGAAGGCTCATTAGGAAGTTCAGAAATATCACTTGATAAATCACCAGAATCATCAAAATCTGATTCTTCAGTTAATTCAGAAGAAAGTTCTTCATCTTCAATTGATTTTTCTTCTTGAGAAGAAGTGTCTGGAGTAAAATTATTTCCAGCAGGTGAACTTTGCATTGGATTATACATCGGAGGATTTTCATTTTTTTCTGAATAATCATCTTCTTCATCCTCATCACCGAATGTAAGTTCATCTCTTTCGTTTGAAATATCCATAACATCTTCATCTTCAACTAAAGGAAGTTGACTTTCTGTGTCTGAAGGCAAAAGTTCATCAAAAAGAGGATCATTTTCAGTAGCGGGATTTATATCCAAAGGTTCGTCCAAAGCAACTAAATCGTCCAAAGTTGTAATTGTTGTATCTTGCTCATCCATGTTAGCAAAACTCAAAGTGTCTTCTTCACTTTCAGTGATAAATTCCAAAGGTTCAGGAGGAAGTTCTTCTTCTTGATTTGACATAGTATCTAGACTAAAAATCACATTTTTATCTTCAACTTTATCAGAAGAAAAATCGTCATTTACAGATGAAAGTTCAAGTTCTTCATCTCTTAAAGCTTCAGAATCTTCATCAAATTCATCTTGGGCATAAATCGGATTTAAATATTCTGGAAGAGGTTCAGCTGTATCGCTAAAAGAAATATTTTGACTAAGTCGATTTATTGTTTCTAAAATTTTTACATTTTGAGGTTCAAGCTCAAAAATTCTACGATAAATTTGCAACGCTGTGGAATAATTCTGACTTGCTTCACACAAAGATGCCATAATTGACAATGCTTCTGTATCGTTTCGGCGCTTTGTAAGATATTGAGTAAGCAAAATTTCACCAGAAGAAAAATTTCCTAAGTCGATATAAACTTCTGCGCAATCCAAAAGGTGATTTATGTATTTTGGATCTGTATCATGAATACGTTTAAAACATCCATTTTTACGAAGTTCATCTTTTGTATGAATATAATATTGTGATAAAAGATTTAATGCTTCGCAATTTTTAGGGCTATTTTGACAAATCTTGTTGATTCTTGTATAAGCTTTTTCAAGTTCATTTAATTTTAATAAAACTCTAGAGTGTTGAAGAACAATATCATCATTTTCGTTATCAAAATTTTCCAACTTTTCAAAAAGCATTTGAGAATCTAAAAGTTTGCGTTGTTTTTCGTAAACCAATGCCATTCCAGTTAAAGCTCGATAGTCTTCGCTATTTTTTGCAAGAACAGCTTGATAATTCTGTTCTGCCATTGCGTAATCTTTTCGTTTTAAATTTAATTTTCCAAGGGCATTAAGAATATTTATATCTTCTGCGTTTAATCTTTGTGCTTGAGAAAGTAAATCTTGGGCTTCTTTATTTTTATTCATTCCGATAAGCAAATCAGCATAATCAACCATTGCTTCAACCCAACCTGGCCTTGTGCGTAAAGCATTTTCAAAAGAAAGTTTTGCTTCTTCTTTTTTGCCTAAAGAAAGATAACTTAAAGCTGAATTGTAATGCAAAATAGGATGATTTTTATCAACTTGTAAAGCGCGATTATATGTTTGCAAAGCTTTTGCATGTTCACCACGAGCAGCTTGAATTGAACCTAAGTGATTATATGCCAAAACATCATTTGGATTTTCTTCGATTACGGTTACAAAGCAATCAGCAGCATCATCATAATTTCCCATAAGTTTATAGGTGTGTCCCATGTTATAGTAAATTTCGTTTGGATTTGCTCCAGTTGCTAAAGCTCTTTCAAGAACCATGATTGAATCTTCGTATTGTTGTAATCTCCGATAAATTCCACCAAGATTATTTAAAGCGTTAAAATTTGTATTGTCAATTTGAACGATTCGTTTGTAAACTTCAAGAGCTTTTTCATCATCACCAGAACGAACATAAGTTGAGCCAAGTTGAGAAAGTACATCAATATTGTTAGGTTCTTCTTTTAGAATAGTTTTAAATAGACGAGATGCTAAAACAAAATCTCTTGATAAAACTGCATTTTGTGCTCTTTTTAGTGTAAATTCCTTATTAGTATCGCTCATCCTTGCCCTCCTTAGACAATGGTCTATCATATATTTGTTCAGAAAGAGTTCCGATAATTTCTGGATATTCTTTCAAGTAAGTTGCTACTGCAAAATAATAAATTCTTCCGTTTTTTAAGCCTGAAATTGTAATTGAAGTTGCACTTCCGCAATCGATAGGAGAATCTCCCTGATTTGCTTCTTGTCCAAGATATTCTCCGCTTTTAGTTCCGTAATAAAGTAAATATCCATATTTATCATCTGGATTATTTTGATTCCAGGAAATTGTAATTTCTCTATCACCACTTACAGAAAAAATCTTTGATGGTGGGAAAGGTGGATTTTGCAAAGAATATTCAATATCAATACTTGTAATTACAGGAGTTTTTTCACCATTTCCATCTGTATACAAATTTGTTGCAACTTGAAAATATCTTCCGTAAACTAAGGTTTCAGGTTTTCCGTTTTTGACCAAAATCCATTTTGGGTAATTTTCATCCCATTCATAAAAATTATCTGATGCTCTAATAAAAATCTGAGCTCCAGTTTGTTCTGGGATATTCATTATTGATTTTACAGAAGTTACAATACTTCCATCTCGGAATGTATCAAGAGGTTTACTTTCAAAAAATCCGCCATCAGTTGAGTAAACGCCAGAATTTTCAAATTTTGTTACATCAGTAATCTCTCTGGAAATTATCAATTCATCGATACTTCCAACAAAATTACGGCAAATTTCAATTTTTGCAGGAGTTCCAAAATCTGGCATCAAATATTGTCCGTAGGCATTTCCTGTGTCAGTTGTGTAAGCAATTCCTTCTAAAATTCCATCGATGTAATATTCGATAGTTCCACTTTCATCATCATAACAAACTGAATGACGGGCCCATTTTTCAGGAACAATTGTTGAACTGCTTTTTAGATAAATATCGTAAGATTTTTGATAAGAATCTGTAAAAACATTCTGAAACTTCCATTCAAGTTTTCCATTCATAATTATCGCTTCTATTATTTGATAATCTGAATATTGATTTACATTTCTTGAAGTTCGCCAGAAAAAAATATTTTCACCACTGGCACAAACTGCGGGATTTAACCAAAATTCAATTTTGAAAGAACCTGTTAATCCAACTTCACCAAAAAGACTTCCTCTGTTTCCAGCTAAACTTAATAAAGCACCTTTTCCACGACTTAGACCTGCTAAATTTCCAACAATACTATTTTCTGTAAAAAATAAATTACTTTCTTGAACATTGTAATTTCCTGTTTCATCTTCAATTGAAAAAAGTTGAGGATTTTCAAATGAGATGTATAAATCTGTTGTTTCAGAAATTTTATGAGCATAGGTGTCTAATTGAATTGCTTGTTGACCGTATCTACCTTTGCCAAATGTCAAATTTTTTGAATTTTGAATAAAATCAGTCCAGCCGTTTTTTCCACCTAAAATTATTGTATTTTCTTCACAAATTGAAGTAAAATTTACAAAAAGTAGTAGACAAAGAGCCATAAAAAAATGTATTTGTTTTCTTGTAATATTTATCATGAAAAATAATCCTTTAATTTACGAAGAATTACACAAAACTGCTCTCTCCGCTCCAAAATTATCTGGGGTTTATCTTTGGAAAGATGAAAACCAAACAGTAATTTATGTTGGAAAAGCAAAAAATCTAAAAAATAGACTTTCCTCTTATTTTTCTGGAAATAAAGACATAAAAACAAGAACTTTAATTTCCAAAGCAGTTTCTATTGAATACATAACAACAGACAACGAATACGAAGCTTTGATTTTGGAAAATACCTTGATAAAAAAGTATTCTCCAAGATACAACATTGACTTAAAAGACGATAAATCTTATCCAGTTTTAAGAATCACAAATGAAGATTTTCCAAGAATTTTTAGAACTCGCAGAATTGTTCATGATGGTTCAAAATATTTTGGACCTTTCCCAAATGCAAGTGCTTTAGCAACTTTTACAGAAAACCTTTACAAGCAATATCCTCTTCGCCAATGCAAAAAACTACGAAAACGAAGTTCACCTTGTATGTATTATCACATAGGACGATGTGCAGCACCATGTTGTGAAAAAATTTCTAAACAGTCCTATAATCAGATTATCGAAGAAATAATTAAGTTTCTTGAAGAAAATCCGAAAGAAACTGTACAAAAACTTACTTTAGAAATGAAAGAATGTGCAAAAGCCTTGGATTTTGAAAAAGCCGCCAAAATTCGAGATAATATCGATGCAATAAAAGCACTTCACACAAAAAATTCAGTTTCTGATTTTGATACTGATTCAAGAGATTACATCGGTTTTGCAACAGAAGGAACTTTGGTAAGTTTTGCTGTTCTCAAAATGCGTGAAGGTCGGCTTGTGGCACGAGATTTATATCGCACAAAAAGTTTAAATTCAGATGAAGAACTTATCAATGAATTTTTGATGGCATATTATGTTTCTAAAGATTTATTTCCAAGTCAGATTTTTATTCCAATAAATATGGATACTTCACTTTTTAGACAATGGACAGAAAATGAATTTGAACTAAAAGCAAAAATTTTTACTCCAGAAGTTTTTGAGTCAAAGCATAATTCTGCAATGGAAATGGCAGAGCAAAATGCAA
The DNA here is from genome assembly GCA_036307825.1 of Treponemataceae bacterium. GTDB lineage: Bacteria > Spirochaetota > Spirochaetia > Treponematales > Treponemataceae > RGIG9060. The sequence continues at coordinate 10,874 of JAXJWW010000098.1, forward strand.
AAGAAGATATTATCCGTAGATTGCGAGAACGAAGCGATACTCCTGCACTTGAAGAACTAAAAGAACTTTTGAACCTAGACCATCTTCCAGTTAAAATTGAAGGATTTGATATTGCTCATCTTGGTGGAAAATTCCCAGTTGCCAGTTTAATTAGTTTTTACAACGGAAATCCTGACAAAAAGAACTATCGCTACTTTAGACTAAAAACTACCGACGGAATTATCGATGACTTTGCATCAATGCGAGAAGCAACTGCTCGTCGTTACACAAGACTTTTAAATGAAAATGCTGAACTTCCAGATTTAATTTTAATTGACGGTGGAATTGGACAAGTAAATGCAGTTCAAGGAATTTTATCAACCTTGGATTTAGACATTCCAATTATTGGTCTTGCAGAAGAAAACGAAGATATTTATCTTCCAGGGAATAGTACACCAATTCAATTACCCAAACGAAGCGATGCGTTACGACTTTTACAACGAGTTCGAGACGAAACCCACAGATTTGCCACAAGCAAAAATCAAGCCTTACGCACAAAAGAAAAAACCGCAAATCCTTTTTTGGAACTTCCACATATTGGCTCAAAAAGAGCAATGTTATTGTTAAAAACTTATGTTACAATTCAAAATCTTGTGGATGAAGTTACAAAAAAGGGCTTAAGTCATTTAGCAGAAACTGCTACCTTAAGCCCCGTACAAGCAACTGAAACTTTTCAAGCTGCCAAAATTTTATTATCAAATCAACAGTAAAGATTCCGAATCGAGTTCTGAATGACGATTAATGTCATCCTAGACTCGATTTCAAGATTTACTCTATCGTTCCATTTTGCGATAAATTGTTTTGTGTGGTCTGTCTGCTTCTGCACCAAGTTGTTTGCGTTTCCATTCAGCGTAGTCGCTCCAGTTACCTTCAAACCATTTTACTTCAGAATTGTTTTCAAAAGCGAGAATGTGTGTACAAATTCTGTCTAAGAACCAACGGTCGTGGCTAACAACTAAAACACAACCAGCAAATTCTTCGATTGCGTCTTCTAAGGCACGAATTGTTGCAACATCCAAGTCGTTTGTAGGTTCGTCCAAAAGTAAAACATTTGCAGCCTGTTTTAACATCATTCCAAGATTTAAGCGATTTCGCTCGCCTCCTGAAAGAACTCCAACTTTTTTCTGTTGGTCTGGTCCTGAAAAGTTAAACCAAGAACAATATGCACGAGAATTTACTTCTCGAATTGCACCATTGATTGCTCTACCTTTTTCGTCAACAGCACCTAATTTGATAATATCAAGTCCGTCAGAAAGTTGTTCCCAAACAGTTTTGTTATCGTCTAAAAGTCCACGCATCTGATCAACATAAGTGAGTTTTACAGTTGAACCAACTTTAATTGAACCTGAATCAGGTTTTTCGCCACCTGATTTTCCATCTAAGCGTTCAACAGTTTGTCCTGCAGCATCTGCAATCAATTTGAAAAGTGTAGTTTTACCTGCACCGTTTGGTCCAACAATTCCTACAACTGCTCCCGGTGGAATTGTAAAATCAAGATTTTCAAATAAAAGTTTATCGCCGTAACCTTTGGTAAGTTGCTGAGCTTCTACAACAACGCCACCTAAACGAGGTCCAGCAGGAATTGTAATTTTTGTGTCTTTGATTTGACCTTTCCCGTCTTGAGCTAAAAGTTGTTCATATTTTGTGATGTGTTCTTTATGTTTTGCCTGACGACCTTTTACGCCCATGTTAATCCACTCTAACTCGCGTTTAAGAGCTTTTTGTCTGTCAGATTCATGTTTTTCTTCTTGGGCAAGGCGTCTTTCTTTTTGTTCAAGCCAACTTGAATAATTCCCTTTGAATGGGATTCCTTCACCTCGATCAAGTTCCAAAATCCAACCTGCAACATTATCCAAAAAGTATCTATCGTGGGTAATTGCAATGATTGTTCCTTCATATTGTTGAAGATGTCTTTCTAACCAAGCAACAGTTTCTGCGTCCAAGTGGTTAGTAGGTTCGTCAAGAAGAAGGATGTCTGGTTTTTGCAAAAGCAAACGACAAAGTGCAACACGACGGCGTTCTCCTCCAGAAAGAACATCAACAACTTGCTCTGGTGGTGGACAACGAAGAGCATCCATTGCAAGTTCAAGCCGAGAGTCTAAGTTCCAAGCGTCAGTTGCATCAAGTTTTTCCTGAATTTCTGCTTGTCGAGCACAAAGTTTATCAAAATCAGCATCTGGGTCGCCAAAAGCTTCGTTTACTTCATCAAATTCTTGAAGTAACTTTGTAATTTCTGCAACACCTTCACTAACGATTTCTTTTACAGTTTTTCCTGGTTCAAGATAAGGTTCTTGTTCCAAATAACCGATTGAATATCCCGGAGAAATTGAAGTTTCACCTGTAAATTCAGTATCAACTCCTGCTAAAATCTTAAAAAGACTGGATTTACCAGAACCATTTGCACCAATTACACCAATTTTTGCACCATAATAATATGAAATACTGATGTCTTTTAAAACAGTTTTTGTTCCATAAGAGCGTGAAACTCTATCCATTGAATAAATAATTTTCTTGTCATCTGTAGTTGTAGCCATGAGGATAGTATAACAGAGATAATAAATAATTGAAAGTCAGCAACTAAAACATATTTTAAATTATTTTGCAAGGGATTTTATTTCATCAACAGAAAGTCCAGTTCCTTGAGAAACTTGTTCAATAGAAATTCCCATAGTTAGAAATTTTTTGGCAGTTTCGATTTTAGCTTGATGTTCACCTTGTTGAATACCTTTACTAACACCTTTTTCGAAGGCTTCTTCTCGTTGAACTTCTATGTCTGTTGCGTAATCATATTCCATTAAAAGCATATTTTGAACCTCCGTGGATTTTCGTTGTAGGTAATCGGTTAGAAATCCGTTTTTGCTAGATTGCTTAATCGCATTTGTAAAAGGATCTGGGATTTTGTGGTCGATATTGAATTTAACTTGCTCGATAAATTCTGAATATTCATTTAGAATCTTGCAATGCTGTAAAATCGGATTTTCTTTATCTACATTAATATTAATCACTTTTACAGATATTTCAAGTGGAAAAATTTGATTATTAATATGATTTTTCAAGTCGCAATTGTTGAGCATGTTGTCGTTCAAATCCATAAAGGCATCTGATAATTTCATCACAGTTTCGGATGGAAAATCTTCTTTGCCGTTGTAGAAAACATAAAATTCAGGCATGGGAAGTTTCATAAGACTTTTGCCAAATTTTTTCTTTGGGTCTGTAATTTTTTCGTAAATTCTCGCGATGTATTCAAGCATACGGAAAGGCATATTTTCGTTTATTGTTGATTGGTGTTCCACAAGCACCACGATTTTCCCGTCCACCAACATTGCTATATCGTTGTAGAATTTCATATAGAGAACTTGCTCCAGCATAACTGGTTGAACTTCCGTAGTTTTCGCGTCTAAATTTGTTCCGTGTAACGCATTGTATAACGAAATAAAATTTTCTTTTGCTGTTTCGTCGTGAGCAAAAAGGTCTACAAAAACTGAGTCTTTGTAGTTACGATTTGTTTGTGGTTCAATTTGTTCGTTATTCATTTTTCATCTCCAATTTAATAAATTTTTCGTGTAAGAAAATCTTTTCCCTACACATATTTATTATTAAGAGAAAAATGAAAAATTCGTCTGTTTTGTGGAAAAATTTTGCAAAAAAAGTGATTTTTACTAATTTACCTGTTTTTCGCACAAAGCGGAAACTACGGGCCGACCGAGTAGAACTTGTCTTGCGCCTAAAAACGAAGCGATAAATTCATCTTGTTTTGTACGGATTCCACCGTCTACCCAAATTTCGCCACAGTAATTTTTAAGTTCCTTTGAATGCTCATACAAAAATTCTGCTGTGCTTCCGATGCGGTTTTCTACCCTTCCACCGTGATTTGAAACAAAGGCAACATCTGGTTTTAGTTCTTTTACAAGTTCAATATCTTGGGAAGTAAAAATTCCTTTTACAACAAAAGGAAGATGAGTGGATTTTTTTAGTTCTTGTAATTGAGAAGCAGTTTTCTTTTCAAGTTGCACCAGATTTCGCATGGTAACAATATTGTAAGAATCGATATCAATACCGATGTATTCAGCTATTTCACTTGCCCATTCCATTCGCTCAAAAATTTTTGAATTTGGATAAGGCTTGATAAAAACTGCCGCTTTTTTGAAAGTTGCACCTTCTTTTACAATTTGATTTTTTACCGCTTCAATTCCGTATTTTAACTTTTCGTCTGGACATCCATCCCCAATAGAAAGTTCTAAATTTTCTTTTAGAGAAAAATTGATTAAATCAATGTAAAATTGTTGTTCGCTAAAATATCCAACATTTTCAACTCCCCCAGTCATAGGCCCAAGTCGCCTAATAGGAGGAGGATTTTTTGCTTCATCAGAAAAATCTACACCTTGTTCAATAAGGATTTTTGCAATTTCATTCCAACCTTCACAATTTTTTTGAAAGTTGATATTTTCGTTAAAACCGCCCATTCCTGGAAGTTCACCGATACATCCGTACCCATCGCAAGATGGACAAAAATGACACTTAAAATTATTTTTATTCGATTCCAAAACAAGTTCCTACATCTTTTCCGTATTTTAATAATTTATGATCTAAAGGTACTTTTTTTATCTGTCCTGCAACATCTTCCAAAGGAACTGTTACAATTTCATTATTTTGTAAAGCAACCATTTTTCCAAAATCTCTGTCTAAAATACATTGCATCGCAGCAGCACCAAATTGAGTTGATAAAACTCTGTCGTAAGGACTTGGTGTTCCACCTCGTTGCAAATATCCTAAAACAGTAACTCGAGATTCTAGTCCTGTTGCGTTTTCTAATTCGTGAGCAACTCTGTATCCTATGGAATTTTGCATTGATTGACGAGCTTTTTTTAGTTCTTTTTTTGAAAACAAAGCTTCGTCTTCTCTTAAAGCACCTTCGGCAACAACTACGATAGAAAAATCTTTTCCCATATCTTGCCGTTTTTTTAAGTGTTTTGCAATAGAGTCGATGTTGTATGGAATTTCTGGAAGAAGTACAATGTCGGCGCCTCCTGCAATTCCTGCGTAAAGTCCAAGCCAACCAGCTTTGTGCCCCATCACTTCGATAACCATAATTCGATTATGACTGTGAGCTGTTGTATGGATTCTATCGATGGCTTCGGTGGCAACATCAACTGCTGTATGAAAACCAAAAGTTATATCAGTGTGAACTAAATCGTTGTCGATTGTTTTTGGCAAACCGATAACATTCAATCCTTCTTTTGCTAAAAGACTTGCTGTTGTTTGAGTTCCATTTCCGCCTAAAACTACAAGAGCATCTAATTTCCATTTTTCGTAATTTTGAATAATGCTTTCTACGGGAGTCTTTCCTGTTTTTGCATCCTTTTCTGGATTTTTAAAAGGTTTTTCTCTGGAAGTTCCTAAAAAAGTTCCTCCCCGAGTTAAAATTCCAGAAATATCATCTTGAGTAAGTTGAATTGCATTCCCAGTAATTAAACCTCGATAACCATTTTTGATACCGTAAACTTTCATTCCGTACTTATCTAAAGCAGGACGAACAAGTCCACGAATTGCACTATTTAAACCAGAGCAATCTCCACCAGAAGTTAAAATTCCTATAGTTTTTACAGAAGTTCCAAACATACTTAAATTTTAACATAAAAATATTCTACAGTCCATCAAGTATTTACATTTATCTTCATATTTTGATATCATTGCCGATAATGAGAATATCTATGAAAACTTTTTTATCAATAATCATTTTTTTATCATTTTTTGGAACTACTTTTGCACAAGGTCAAAATGTAGTTGAAAATTCACAAACTGTATTAAACGAAGTTACAACTTCAATAGAAGAAACAGTAGAAGAAATTGCAGAAGTTGTACAAACTAAAGTTGTTGACCAGAACACAGTTTTAGTTGGAACTGAAACTGGGCTTTATCAACTTATTGGAACAACTCAAAATCCTCTTTGGAATGAATGTTATGTTCAAAAAATTCTTAAAGCAGATGGATGGTTTTTCCTTACTTCAGAGGGAATTGTTTACTCAAAAGATTTGGTAAATTTTGAAAAACGCAATTCAGGACTTCCTGCTCATACAATCAAAAAATATGATGGAAAAGTAAAATCTTTTGAATACAAACAAAAAACTCTAAAAGATTTTGCAATTCATCCAGAAAAACCTGAAATTATGGTAACTGCCACAAAAGATACAGTTTACATTACAAAAGATGCAGGACTTTCTTGGAAAAGTATTGGATTTAGTGCAAGAACTCCAGGATTGAAAAGTCTTGTTGTAATGGATTTGCCAGTAATCACAAAAGCAGAAGATGGAACTTTAATTGAATCCGCTGAAACTCAACTTGTAGTTTGTATGTCTCACGCAATCTACGGATTTTCTTATTATCTTCCAAATGCTGCAAAACCAAAATGGATTGATATTGAAGATGGATTTGAAAATATGCCAAAACCAAGTCTTACAGAAGAAATTGCATGTATGCTTCCTGTAATTTCAGAAAAAGAAGATGGTTCAAAATCCTATGATATTTATTTTGGAACAAGTTTTATTCCTCGTCTTTATAAATTAGATTGGAAAAACAAAAAAGTTGTACTTTTATGGAAAGATTCTTTACAAAATGATACACAAGAAAGTTTAGTAAAACTTGACGATAAAATGATTTATTTGAACAGAAAAGGTTTTAATGCTATTGATTTAACAACAGGAAAATCAACTTTAGTTCCTACACAAGTTCAAGTTTGGAAAGAATTGATAAAACATTCTCCAGAAAATTATCTTTGTGCATATTTACCAAAAACTCTAACAGGAAATTCAACAGATATTTCATTAACAGAACTTTGGATGCTTCAACAAGATAAAAAACGCAACGAATATCAACAAATTGCAGATGGAAAGAAAAGTCTTTACATGCCAGCACATCACGCTATTGATAAAAGATTAGATGAACATTTGCAAACTGTAAAAGATAACAAATTGAATAGTATCGTTATCGATATGAAAGATGATTACGGCGGATTGCGTTTTGACGCAAAAACTCCAGAATTGGTAGCAAAAAAAGCAGTTAGTTCTTACGCTGTAAAATTAGATGATTTTGTTCCAAAAATGAAAGAACAAGGTCTTTACCTTATTGCCCGAATTGTAGTTTTCAAAGATAGAAACTTGTATCGATATAATAACAACGAAATGGCAGTTTACGATAAAAGTACAAATGCTCCATGGCGTGGTTTAAGAAGAATGGAAGACAAAAAAGCTGCAGATGGAAATGTAATTCTTGATGAAGCAGGAAATCCAGTAAAAGAACCAGTTTATTTTGATGAATACTGGGTTGATCCATACTGTGAAAAAGTTTGGGAATACAATATTCAAGTTGCAAAAGAACTTATCGAACGGGGTTTTGACGAAATTCAATTTGACTATATCAGATTCCCAACTGACGGAACAAACTTAGGTCAAACAAAATATCGATATCAAGAAAAAGGTATGGATATGGAAAGTGCTTTGATTTCTTTCTTATCTTATGCTAGAGAAAATATTAAAGCTCCTATCGGAATTGATATTTACGGTTCAAACGGTTGGTACAGAAGTGGTTCAAGAACTGGTCAAGATGTAGAACTTTTAAGTGATTATGTTGATGTAATTTGTCCAATGTTCTATCCAAATCACTTTGAACAAAATTTCTTGGCTTATCAACCTGAAATTGAACGCCCATATAGAATTTATTACTACGGAACTTATCGTAACGCACAAATTGCTCGTGATAAAGTTTTAATTCGACCTTGGGCACAAGCATTCTACTTGAATGTTTCTTACGACAGAAAATACTACAACAAAGATTATGTTCGCCGACAAATTTTTGGTGTTCGTGATTCAATGAACAATGGATATATGTATTGGAATAATTCTGGTCGTTACTCAGATATTAGCCCAGATATTTTAGACACAGATCCATATCCTTGGGTAGAAGGTTCGGCTCAATAAGATGTCAAATTCATATACTCCAGAAGAGCCAATCGCTGCAATTGCAACAGCCTTGGCTCCAAGCGCCCTTGCAATAATCAGAATTTCTGGCAAAAACTGTATCGAACTTCTTTCAAAAGTTTTTTCTCGACCAAAAGCTTTAAATCAAGCAGAAGGAAATTCCATCGTTTACGGTTGGATTGTAGATTCTGTAAATCCAGAAGAAAAACAAAAAATTGATGAAGTTTTAGTTAGCGTTTTTAGAGCTCCTAGAAGTTACACTGGGGAAGAAATGGCAGAAATCAGTTGCCACGGAGGAGTTTCGCCAGTTACAGCAATTTTTAATCTTTTGCTAAAAAGCGGATTTAGAACAGCCCTTCCTGGAGAATTTACTTTTAGAGCCTTTGTAAACGGAAAAACTGATTTAACAAAATCTGAAGCAGTAAAAGAAATTATTGATTCTAAAACTGATACAAGCCGTTCTTTAGCCGCTGGGCGTCTTTCCGGAAATTTGTATAACGAAATTCAGTCTATAAAAGAAAAAATTATTTCAACAATCGCTTCTATCGAAGTTGAACTTGAATATCCTGAAGATGAAGAAAATTTTTCTGATAGTTTTGATTCAACTTTACTTGAACAAGCAAAAGACAGTTTAACAGAACTTTCAAAAAGTTGGCAAAGTCAAAAACTTTATCAAGATGGTGCAAGAATCATTCTTTGCGGAAAAACAAATACCGGAAAATCAAGTTTGTTTAATGCACTTTTGAAGGAAGAAAGAGCTATCGTTTCAGATATTGAAGGTACAACTCGAGACTGGATTGAAAGTTGGGTTTCTTTTGACGGAATTCCAGCCCGACTTTTTGATACAGCAGGTCTTAGAATTACAGATGATGTAATCGAACAGCGTGGTGTTGAAATGACAAAGGATTTAACTCAAGATGCTGATATCATTCTTTATCTTGTAGACTCAACAAAATCCGAAGCCCAAGAAGATATTGATTTTATCAATTCCTTTAACGGAAAAATTCCTGTAATAAAAGTTTTGAATAAAATTGATGCTTTGCAAAACAATTCTGATTTAGA